>JAUWSG010000130.1 GCA_030610155.1 Gammaproteobacteria bacterium | reverse complement strand
CGTACATACCACCCTGAATAATACCAAACAAGGCCGCCGTGTTGTCACCATGTGCGACCTTACTGCGTTGCGCCCAGCGCAATGAAAGCTCCAGAGACTCCCTGGCCTGCTTTTCAGTTGCCGGGTGCGGCGTACACTCGTCAAAAATCATCACAATGTCCGCACCCAATGCGCGCTGCACCGCCATGGATTCCTCAGGGCCGAGAAACACTTCATCCCCATTGACCGGCGAACGAAATAACACCCCTTTTTCAGAAATTTTACGTAACTCTCCCAGACTGAATACCTGAAACCCCCCGGAATCCGTCAATATCGGGCCATCCCAATGCATAAAATCATGCAAATCACCATGCTTCTCAATGACCTCTGTGCCGGGACGTAACATCAGATGGAAGGTATTACCCAGAATAATCTGCGCACCGGACGCTTTAACTGCCTCCGGTGTCATGGCTTTCACCGTGCCATACGTCCCCACGGGCATAAACGCCGGCGTATCAACCACACCACGATCAAAAATTAAACGACCGCGTCTCGCGAGGCCGTCATTACCCATCAATTCAAATTTCATAGATTACTTGCAGAATACTTTTCAAGAGTTTAATTATATTAGTTTATTTTCTATTATTTGACCTGTTTTTTTCAATAAACATCGCATCACCATAACTGAAAAAACGATAACTTTTATCAACGGCATGATGGTAGGCCCGCATCACATGCCCATATTGACCAAACGCACAGACCAACATCAATAATGTCGATTTTGGTAAATGAAAATTGGTGATTAACACATCAACGGTATTAAATGTAAAACCGGGATAGATAAATAAATCCGTATCACCAGTATAAGGACTGATTTCCCCTCCCCGGGAAGCTGATTCAAGACTGCGCAAGCTGGTCGTGCCGACCGCAATCACACGTCCGCCGCGTTCCCGCGTTGCCCTGACCTGGCGACATAACTTCGCAGACACATCAATAAATTCCTTGTGCATTTTATGATCAACCACGTTTTCCACACGTGGCGTTTGAAATGTACCTGCGCCGACATGCAAAGTCACATTGCCGATCTCCACGCCCATTTCATGAATCTTTTCCAACATCGGCAGATCAAAATGCAAACCGGCTGTCGGAGCAGCCACCGCACCCTCTTGTTGGGCATATACGGTTTGATAACGATCACGGTCCACCTCAATATCCTGACGTTCAATATAAGGTGGCAAGGGAATATGCCCGATTGACTGCAATATGACATTCACCGGCCTTGGGTCCCTGAACTTCAATTCAAATAAATCGTCCCGGCGTCCCAGTACATCGACTTCCAGACCGCCCGCCAGTATCAGTACATTTCCGGGCTTGGGCGACTTACTTGCCCTGGTTTGCGCAAGAAACCGGCCATTATCCAGCAGGCGCTCAAACATGACCTCAATTTCACCCCCGGTACTCTTATAACCATACATGCGTGCGGGCATGACCCGCGTATCATTTAATACCAGCAGATCACCGGGGTGTAATAATCCAGGCAATTCGCTGAACATACGGTCCTGCATATCGCCGGTGGTGCCTTGCAGGCACAATAATCCGCTTGCCGTCCGATCCTCGGTGGGATATTGGGCAATCAGATGTTTAGGAATTTCATAATTAAAGTCGCTGACGCGCATATGGCAGCAATGTTATCAAAATCCGGGGCTTTTTACTGCCTTACTGTTAACCCGTATTTCTCACCAGGATGACGTGCCCTCGCTTGATCCTTGATCGTACAAGAAATTTTCTTCAGTCGGCAATACGACCTGTATTGCACTCCCTCAGAAAATTCCTTGTACGATCAATTATCTGCGCGATTTAGTGCATGGATGCATTTATGCAGCGAAGCACAGGACGTGCGAGAGCTGCCATCACGCCCCCTGGTAAGAAATGCGGGTTTGCCTTGATGAAAAATTGGGATTCATTATACTATGCGCTTTCCACATCTTATTGCCGGGGTGGCGGAACGGGTAGACGCGCCGGATTCAAAATCCGGTGGTGGTGACACCGTGTCGGTTCGATTCCGACCCTCGGTACCAAATATTTTGCAGTTTGTGAGCTGATATTTCTGACTCTCGGGAATGTACCTGAATGCTCGCAAACTGATAAAATTTTGCCCTTTCGATAACCTGTGTTATCTGCTGAAAACTCACGCTATCAGTTGCATTCCAATCCAAAGTGTTTATTCTTTGGCAAACACAGCTCACTCTTTCGATTCTTTGGCTTACAAGGGATACCCCATATGTCATCAGTTGCAACATCAAATCCATGGAAGGCACTCGAATCTCATTATCAATCTGTATCAAAGATTCAGATGCGGGAGTTGTTTGAAAATGATCCGCAACGTTTTTCCAGGCTTTCGCTACAATTTAATGACATCTTTCTGGATTATTCAAAAAACCGGATAACCGAAGATACCCTCGCCCTGTTATATGATCTTGGTCACCAGGCTGAATTATCCGGCTGGATAAAAAAAATGTTCGCCGGAGAGAAGATCAACAGCACTGAAAACCGTGCGGTATTACATGTTGCATTACGCAACAGAACGAATGATCCCATTGTTGTTGATGGCAATGATGTGATGCCACAGGTCAACAGCGTGCTCAGTAAAATGAAACATTTTTCTGAATTAGTACGCTCGGGTGAATGGAAAGGCTTTAGTGGTAAAGCCATCACTGATGTAGTCAACATCGGCATCGGGGGATCTGACCTTGGCCCGGTGATGGTAACAGAAGCACTGAAACATTATGCGCAGGATAATCTACAGGTTCATTATGTTTCAAATATTGATGGCACACACATTATTGAAACCTTAAAACCATTAAACCCGGAAACAACGCTGTTTATCATCGCTTCAAAAACATTTACAACGCAGGAAACCATTACCAACGCCACAACCGCAAAGAACTGGTTTCTGGAAACAGCCAAAGAGGAAGCATCTGTTGCCAAGCATTTCGTTGCGCTTTCCACCAATTCAGAAAAAGTGGCCGAATTTGGCATTGATACCAACAATATGTTCGAATTCTGGGACTGGGTTGGTGGGCGTTATTCTCTGTGGTCAGCGATAGGGTTGTCTATCGCCATTTATATCGGCATGGACAATTATGAAGAGCTGCTCACTGGTGCACATGAAATGGATGTGCACTTTCGTGACACCCCCATCGAAGTCAATATGCCCGTGATACTGGGCTTACTCGGCATCTGGTATAACAATTTCTTTGATGCCCAAACACATGCCATCCTGCCTTATGACCAGTACCTGCACCGCTTTCCCGCCTACTTTCAACAAGGCGACATGGAAAGTAACGGTAAACGCGTCAACAAAAATGGCGATGTTGTGGATTACTCTACCGGACCCATTATCTGGGGAGAACCCGGCACAAATGGACAACATGCTTTTTATCAGTTAATCCACCAGGGCACTAAATTGGTCCCTGCTGATTTTATCGTACCCATTGAGACACTGAACCCGTCGGGCGAGCATCACAAAATATTGTTATCCAATTTCTTTGCTCAAACCGAAGCCCTGATGAAAGGTAAAAACGAGGATGAAGCGCGTGCAGAACTGGAAACAGCTGGTTTAAGTGGTGAGGAACTTGAAAAACTACTGCCGCACAAAATATTCACCGGCAACAAACCCAGTAACTCAATTATGATCAAGAGGATCACACCTCGTACGCTGGGCTCATTGATTGCACTTTACGAACACAAGATCTTTGTCCAGGGTATTATATGGAACATAAACTCATTTGATCAGTGGGGGGTTGAGCTGGGTAAACAACTTGCCCAGGCAATTTTACCGGAACTAAGCGACGATAAAACAGTCTCAAATCATGATTCATCAACCAACGGGCTGATCAATTTATACAAATCAAATCAACAAAAATAGTCGTATAATCTGTACTGAGGTACCTCAAGTTTTGTCTCCAGGGTACGTAAACCCTTAGAGAAGGTCTTGAAAAAGCCCGCTTCCTAAAAGGTCCAGATATCATGCCAACATACGCTAAATTCACAATACCCTTCCTTTTCCTGTTGTGCCTGTCATGCCCGCAGGTCCTGGCAGAAACCGCCAAAACAGAACCAACAGAATCAACAACCATCCCTGAAAAGTATAACCTGGAAGATTCAGATGAAGGCGGGGCTGAGATTGTTGATACCCCTTACACTGAACAAAAAGTGGTATTCGAATTTTATTATGATGATCCAGTAAAAATTAATTCTGCGTTATATTGGGTCAGATCCCTGATGATGCCACTTATAGAAACACCGTATGACTATATACCTGATTTTCTGAGCCTCAAGGTCGTGATCCATGGCACTGAACTGGTGACATTGGCAAAGAAAAACAATGCAAAATATCATGATGCCGTTGAACGCATGCGCTATTACGCCAGTCTTGGCGTAGAATTCAAAGTATGCAATCTGGCTGCAAAAGACTATGGCTATCTCCCAAAAGATTTCTATGAATTCGTACAGGTCGTACCATCAGCAATCACCGAGATTGCACACTGGCAGTTAGAAGGATACGCTCTCATTACCCCCCAGGTGCTGGAAAAGAAATTCACAATAGAAGAGATTCGCTAGATAACCTTTTAATACCTGCCGGGGCGACGTTGAATTTTTCAATCAAATTTGCAGAACAAGTCACAAAAGGTTCTCATTGTTGCCATCGATGTGTTACTTGAATCCACCCTGCCCTGATGCAGACTGAAAAACGATATCGATTCGAACAACAAAAAATAAAGAGTAATCAGCGCTCATTGTGAAGAAGAAAAAACAACAAAAGAAGCTCCCTTATATCAAATCCTTTGATTTTCGTCCCGGCAGAATTCTAGCCAGGAAATACGAAATCATTTCACAGCTCGGCGCGGGCTGGGAAGGTGAAGTCTATCTTATAAGAGAATGTATGACGGGCATTGAAAAAACCGCCAAGTTCTTCTTCCCGGATCGCAATGTCAATGACAAGTCTGCCAAATTTTACGCAAAAAAATTACACAAACTTCGTCAATGCGGTATTGTCGTCCAGTATCACAGCCAGGACACGATAATATTTCGTGGTATTCCCATCACCTTTTTATTATCAGAATTTATTGAAGGCGAACAACTCAGTGAGTTCCTGACCCGCCAGCGTGGAAAACGATTGACACCCTTTCAAGCCTTACATCTACTTCATGCACTGGTTTGTGGTATTGAATGCATACATCGCAAAAATGATTATCATGGTGATCTGCACACCGACAATATTATCGTGCAACGTTTCGGCCTTGGCTTTGATTTGAAATTACTGGATATGTTTCACTGGGGTGCACCGAGCCCGGAACATCGCCATGACGATATTGTCGATATTATTCATATTTTCTATTTTGCGCTGGGAGGACAAAAACATTACGCCAGTCAAAGCAGTGAAATAAAACATATATGCTGCGGACTGAAGCGCACATTAATTCTAAAAAAATTCAGGACAGTAACACGCTTACGTCAGTATATTGAGACCATGCAATGGAGTTAACCCGGGACTATGGCTGATACCAGACTGGTGAAAGCCAAAAAATTCATTCAAACCGATATGGGCGCAGCTGAACTGTATGCCTTTGCTCGCGGTACTACATCACTATATACGCACCGCGCACCTCACAAAGACACCCCGAATGAAGATACTGTGGCTCTGATTCCAGTCAGCAATCGCAACGGCGTCATGGTTGTTGCCGATGGTGTTGGTGGCAGCCCAACTGGACAGGATGCCTCGCGCATCGCCATTGAATCAATCACCAGCTCGATCAACAAGGCAATCAGCGATAACGCATCACTTCGTGAAGGTATCCTCAACGGGATTGAAGCTGCCAATAAACGTATTTGCGAATCCTCAACAGGATCCGCCACGACGCTCGCCGTACTGGAAATCCAGGGCCGCACGATTCGCTCCTATCATGTGGGTGATGTCCTTATTTTAGTGACCGGGCAACGCGGTAAATTAAAACATCAAAATGTCCCGCACTCGCCGGTCGGTTACGCGGTTGAATCAGGCATGCTCGACGAAACAGAAGCTGTTCATCATGAAGAACGCAACATCGTATCCAATGTAATTGGTGCAACCGATATGCGAATTGAAATTGGGCCCACGATCGAACTGGCCCAGCATGACACACTGATTATTTCCAGCGATGGCCTGCCGGACAATCTCTACATAAATGAGATCGTCGAACACATAAGAAAAGGACCATTAAAAACCGTTTCATCCAGGCTGATACAACATTGTCACTCGCGCATGGCGCAACGGGAAGAAAACCAGCCTCATCACCCGGACGATTTGTCGTTTATTCTTTACCGGCCAGGATAGAAATACCTGATTGACGTACTTGGTTTTTAACAAAGACTTTACACAAATTAAGGGAACACCCTAATATCGACCCTGTTTTTTGCACTGTAATATGAACACACATGGCTGGTGGCGGCCGTATAAACAATACCTGACAAATTCACTATATTTATCATAATCTTATGGGCACATAACTGTTGACTATGGCCATATAGCTGATAAGATGTATTCCAAATACTACTATTAAACACTATTTTTCAAAAGCCAAAGGAGCAATACATGAGCGATTCGTTATATGACAAAATTGGTGGTGAAGCTGCTGTTGATGCCGCAGTAGATATTTTTTACCGCAAAGTATTAGCCGATGATCGTATCAGCAAGTACTTCGAAGGGATTGATATGGAAACACAGGCTGCAAAACAAAAGGCCTTCCTGACCATGGCATTTGGTGGTCCAAATAGCTACACCGGCATGGATATGCGTGAAGGACATGCACACCTGGTAAAAAATGGTCTGAACGATAGCCATTTTGACGCTGTAATGGAAAACCTGGGTGCAACTCTGTCAGAACTGAATGTGCCAGCAGAATTGATTGCTGAAGCTGCAGCCATCGCTGAAAGCACTCGCAACGACGTTCTGGGTAAATAATTCCTCCAACATTGCGTTGATATAAAAAGTACACCGTGCCGAAAATTACCTACGAAGGTAAACAATTTGATTGCGAGGAAGACCAGACCGTTCTGGACTGCCTCGCAAGGCATGGTGTCACTTATCCTTCATCCTGTCAGAATGGTATTTGTCAAACCTGCCTGATGCATGCCACTGAAGGAACAGTACCGGCTGTAGCCCAAAAAGGCCTGAAAGAGACTCTGAAACTACAGAATTATTTCCTCGCCTGCACCTGTAAACCCACCGAAGACCTTGTTGTATCCGAACCCGGTACAGGCGTCACCCAGCGTGTCGTTGCACAAGTCGTCGGTAAAAAACCCCTGAATCACGATATTATGCGCTTTCAACTGGCGCCTGATGACGAATTTGAGTTTCGCTCAGGGCAGTTTCTTCACTTGAAACGTGATGATGGCCTGGTGCGGAGCTACTCCATTGCCAGCTTGCCTGATTCAGATACACCCATCGAAATTCATGTACGCCGTATGGATAATGGAGAAATGACAACCTGGCTGCACGATACATTAAAAGTCGGTGATGCAGTGGAAATACAAGGCCCGGTAGGTGAATGTTTTTATGTTCCAGGCAATCCGGAACAAAATATTCTGCTAATCGGTACAGGATCCGGCCTGGGTCCTTTATGGGGAATTGTCCGGGACGCCCTTAAACAGGGACACACTGGCCGTATACATTTGTTTCATGGAAATTATGATATCAATGGCCTTTACCTGATGGATGAATTAAAACAGCTCGCCAGGGACAATCCAAATTTCCTTTATACACCTTGCGTGGATAGTCATGCACCTGAAGGCGTTGAAGAAGGTCGTGTCGATGCCGTCGTCTCACGGACCTACTCTGACCTGAAAGACTGGAAAGTGTTTATTTGTGGTCATGCCAACATGGTGGATAACATGAAAAGAAAAACCTTTCTTGCCGGTGCATCGTTACAAAATATTTATGCTGACTCGTTTGTTGACAGTTCAAAAGAAGCGGCCTGAAACTTCCTGCACCAGCTAACCCTTAGTAATGCAGTTTTATTAAGCGACTCCCGCTCCCTTATATTCACTTATTTTTGATCCTCTTCCCACACCTTGTGTTTTTAGTTTACTTGTCGCTATTGTCGAATACCTCAAGTTAATACATTATAGAAAAATGACGACCCTCCATATTACCAATGGTGATAGCGCGGCCAACATCATGCAAGAAGCCGGCATTAGCGGCGATATTCTCCCATGGCGAGATGTTTTGCATGAAGGCCCGGTGCCTGCCGGTCTGTCGTTGAAAAATCTGTCAGACGTGCGTG
>JAUWSG010000101.1 GCA_030610155.1 Gammaproteobacteria bacterium | reverse complement strand
TGGCCTTTTTCCATAAAGACAACAAAAGCAGTTACCGACAGCGCCAGAACAAATATCACCAGCACCAGAAGCAGATTAAGTTCACCCACCCGGGCCAACTCCAATGTTCCGCCGATGGCCGATGGCAAACCCGCGACGATGCCTGCAAATATGATGATCGAGATACCATTGCCAATACCACGTTCTGTGACCTGCTCACCGAGCCACATCAAAAACATCGTGCCCGTCACCAATGTCACAACAACCGTAAATACAAACAGCGGCCCTGGATTTATCACCACCGGTGCACTGCCTACCTGTTGCCCCTGTAATGCGACTGCAACACCAATTGCCTGAAAGGTAGCAAGCCCCACAGTGCCATAGCGGGTATATTGGGTAATCTTGCGCCTGCCAGCTTCACCCTCTTTTTTAAGCTGTTCCAGCGAGGGCACAACAACAGCCAGCAGCTGCATGATAATCGACGCTGAAATATACGGCATAATACCGAGAGCAAAAACTGACAGTCTTTGCAAAGCACCGCCCGAGAACATGTTAAACATGTCCAGGATCGTGCCTTTTTGCTGATCAAACAAGGCAGCAAAGGTTGCCAGGTTGATACCAGGAACCGGAATGAACGTACCTATCCTGTAGACAATAAGTGCGCCAAGGACAAATAATAGCCGGTGTTTAAGTTCGGTTAGCTTGCCGCCGCCCAAAGCGTCAGCCATTGCTGATCTACTGGCAGCCACTGTTTCTATTCCTCGATTTTCCCGCCAGCAGCCTGAATCGCTGCACTGGCTCCTTTGGTTACGGCCACACCACGTAACTGGACCGGCTTGTCAATCTTACCCGATGCAATCACTTTCGCGCGTTTGATATGATGACCAATAATTCTGGCCTCTTTTAACGCGATAAGATCAATAACATCATTTTCAACTTTTTCAAGTTCATGCAAACGGACTTCAGCATAATCACGCTTTGTGCGTGAAGTAAACCCGACCTTGGGTAAGCGACGCTGCAAAGGCATTTGTCCACCTTCGAAACCCACTTTATTAAAACCACCCGAGCGTGATTTCTGCCCCTTGTGGCCACGACCACAGGTTTTTCCTGTACCAGAACCAATTCCGCGACCTACTCGTTTGCGAGCAAATTTAGCACCTTGTGCAGGTTTTATCGTATTCAAGCGCATTTTAAGCGTCCTCAACCTTGATCATGTATGAGACTGTGTTTGCCATACCTCGAGTACACGCAGTATCTTCGACCAGCACACTGTGGCGTATACGTCTTAAACCCAATCCTCTTACGCATGCCTTGTGTGCAGCTAATCTGCCGTGCATGCTTTTGACTAATGTAACTCTCATTTGTTTTGTAGCCATGCTTTTATTCCAGAATTTCTTTTATTGATTTGCCACGCTTAGCAGCGATATCTTCAGGTGAAGCCATATTTTCCAGCCCTTTAATAGTCGCTCTTACGACATTGACCGGATTATTTGTACCAATACATTTTGCCAGCACATCTTGCACACCGACCGCCTCAAATATTGCGCGCATTGCACCGCCAGCAATAATACCTGTACCTTCAGATGCAGGTTTCATAAACACACGCGCCGCACCATAGGTCGATATCATTGAATATTGCAAAGTTTTGCCATTAAGGTCGACGTCAAACATATTCTTGCGGGCATTTTCCATTGCCTTTTGAACCGCAAGAGGCACTTCACGTGCTTTACCACGTCCAAAGCCCACTTTTCCCTTGCCGTCACCGATAACTGTCAAAGCTGAGAAACCAAATTGGCGTCCACCTTTAACAACCTTGGCAACGCGTCGAATATTGATTAATTTCTCAATCAAATCATCGCTTTTACCAGAATCTCTTGATCCGCCGACTGCCATGCTTTATACCTTTTAATAGTTACTGCTAATTAATAAAACGTTATACAAACAACTAGAAATCCAGACCACTTTCACGTGCTGCGTCTGCTAATGCTTTTATACGACCATGGTATTTAAAACCAGAGCGGTCAAATGCAACCTTGCTTATGCCGGCCGATTTAGCGCGTTCTGCTATCACTTTACCTACAGTCGTTGCTGCGTTGCAGTTCCCACTGTATTTTATTTCACCTTTTACCTGCTCATCCAGCGTACTGGCACTTGCAATCACCTTGCTACCAGTTGAATCAAGTATCTGCGCATAAATATGTCTTGGCGTACGAAATACACTCAAGCGATTTACGCCCAAATTTCTGATTTTTGCCCTGGTACGTCTTGTACGTCTAATACGAGCTGTTTTCTTATCCATCTTTGAATACCCAAACAATATATTTAATAAAATGTAATTTTGATAATAAAAAAGGTCCAGATTACTTCTTCTTGGCTTCCTTCCTGACAATCACTTCATCTGAATAACGCACACCTTTACCTTTATAAGGTTCCGGTGGACGGTAAGCACGTATATCAGCAGCAACTTGTCCGACTTTTTGCTTATCAATGCCTTTAACTATAATTTCAGTCTGACTGGGTGTTTCAATTGCAATACCCTCAGGCACTGAATAATCAACAGGGTGCGAAAAACCCAGGGTCAGATTCAGCACACTGCCTTTTAACTGTGCACGATAACCAACACCGACCAATTCCAGCTTTTTTTCGTATCCCTGACTAACACCTGTCACCATATTATTAACAAGTGCGCGTGTTGTGCCTGCCATTGGAATAGCAGATTTCACACCAGTCTTCACGTTTAATTTGTTTTCTTCCTGCGTAATACTGATATCTGTGCTTAGATCGAATTGCATAGTGCCTTTCGTTCCTTTTACAGTAACAGACTGTCCACTGATGTTAACATCAACACCTGCAGGAACTGTTATGGATGCATTAGCAATTCTAGACATAATATTTTTCCACTATTTATTTATAAATAGTTATTGTACGAAACAAATAACTTCGCCGCCGTGTCCCGCTTTACGTGCAGCACGGTCAGTCATAATCCCGGCAGATGTAGAAATAACCGCTATACCTAAACCGCCAAGTACCTTTGGTAACTCTTCCTTACCTTTATATATACGCAAACCAGGACGACTCACCCGTGAAATTTTAGCGATCACAGGTTTACCATCGTAATACTTGAGCTTGATAGTCATCTCCGGCTTAACATCACCGGTAGTGGTAAAATCGCTGATATAACCCTCATCTTTCAGAACATTGGCAATCGCCACCTTCGCCTTGGAAGAAGGCATTGTAACTTCTGTCATATTGGCAGATAAACCATTTCTGACTCGGGTCAGCAAATCTGCTATTGGATCATTCATGCTCATTTCTTGTATCCTCTAATTCTTTCAACAATCAAATCGTATTGATTGTTCATTTACAACAATTCTTTACTACAACACTATAAAATATTGTTTCAAAAGCAGCCTACCAACTGGCCTTTGTCAGACCAGGTACGTCGCCACGCATCATTGCTTCGCGCAGCATATTTCGGCTTAAACCGAATTTACGATAAAACCCATGTGGCCGTCCCGTGAGTCGGCATCGGTTTCGTAAACGACAAGGACTCGCATTACGCGGTAATGCCTGAAAAGATGCCTGAGCAGCTTCGCGCTCCTCCATACTACGGGTCATATCCTTAATGATCGCTTTTAATTTTGCGCGTTTTACAGCGTATTTTTTCACTGTCTTTTCTCGCTTTAATTCGCGATTAATAATTGCTTGCCTGGCCATCTAATTACATATCCTCTTAAGATTTCAATGGAAAATTGAACGCAGTCAATAAGTCACGCGCTTCTTTATCCGTCTTTGCTGATGTTACGATCGTGATATCCATACCTCGTAATTGATCAATTTTGTCATATTCAATTTCCGGGAAAATAATCTGTTCTGTTATACCCATACTATAATTTCCACGCCCATCAAATGATTTTGCACTGAGTCCTCGAAAATCTCTGATACGAGGAATTGCAATACTGATCAAACGATCAAGAAATTCATACATTTGCTGATTTCGCAAAGTTACTTTACAGCCTATAGGCCAACCTTCTCGCACTTTAAACCCGGCAATTGATTTGCGGGCAAGTGTCACTACTGGTTTTTGACCTGCAATTTTAGCCATATCACCTACGGCAAATTCCAGAACCTTTTTATCAGTCAAGGCTTCACCCAGCCCCATATTAAGCGTTATCTTTTTCAGATGAGGTACTTCCATCACGCTCTTATAGCCGTTCTTTTTAACTAGCTGACCAATAATTTCGTCTTTATATCTGTCTTTAAGTCTTGCCATTGTCTAAACCCAGTGTCCCAATCATAAAGCTCTCATCAAAAGTCTTATGTAGACTCCTGATGCATGCATAATTAAATATCCACTACTTCATTATTCGATTTGAAGTAACGTACTTTCTTTCCATCTTCCAGAACCTTGAACCCAATACGATCTGCTTTCTTCGTAGCCGGATTAAATAACGCAATATTGGATACATTGACAGGTAAGTCCTTATCAACTATTCCACCCGCCACACCCGCATTCGGGTTGGGCTTGGTATGGCGTTTGACAGTATTAATACCTTCAACGACGACACGTTCATCTTCCAGTACTCGCAAAACACTTCCGCGCTTACCTTTGTCCTTGCCACACAAGACGATAACATCATCACCTTTTTTAATTTTGTTCATTGTCCTTTACCTGTAAAAAAACCTGTAAAAAATAGTACCTGCCAATAGTGCCTGAAAAAATTCCTACAATACTTCCGGAGCCAAAGAGATAATTCGCATAAATTTCTCTGTTCTCAACTCACGCGTTACAGGGCCAAATATGCGCGTGCCAATTGGTTGCAACTGATTATTCAGCAGTACTGCAGCATTACCATCAAAACGAATCAGTGATCCATCAGGCCGGCGCACACCACTACGGGTACGTACGACAACTGCATTATACACTTCGCCTTTTTTAACCTTGCCGCGAGGAATTGCTTCCTTGACACTCACTTTAATAACATCACCGATCCTGGCATAACGTCGATGTGAACCGCCCAGTACCTTGATACACATAAGGTTACGTGCACCGCTATTATCGGCTGCTGCCAATCTTGATTGCATCTGGATCATTTAACTTACCTTCTCTATCACCTTAACCAGGCGCCAAGTTTTATTTTTTGATATCGGACGAGTCTCTACCACTGAAACCAAATCACCTTCCTGACACTCGTTATTTTCATCATGCGCATGTAATTTTGTAGATCGCTTGATATATTTTCCATATAACGGATGACGAACCTTACGTTCGATCATAACTGTAATAGTCTTGTCCATCTTGTCACTGACCACACGACCTTGCACAGTCCGTTTTTCTGTTGATTGAGCTTGATCTACCATTTAAACGCCATCCTTCTTAGACATCTCATTTATAACTGTATTCACTCGCGCAATACTTCGTCTGACCGTCTTGAACTGGCTGGGCTTACCCAACTGACCGGTACCTCTTTGCATTCGCAAATTAAATTGCTCACGCAAAAGGCTTGCAAGCTCTTCGTTTAATTCAGTTAAATTCTTTTTTCTAAGTTCAGTTGCTTTCATTACATTACCGTTCTTATTGCAAATGTTGTTTTAAGTGGCAATTTAGCTGCCGCCAGTCTAAACGCTTCGCGAGCGACTTCTTCAGACACACCTTCCATCTCATACAGCATACGTCCAGGTTGTATCTGGGCTACCCAGTACTCAACATTACCCTTACCTTTACCCTGTCGTACCTCAAGTGGCTTTTTAGAAATCGGTTTGTCCGGGAAAATCCGGATCCAGATCTTGCCGCCACGTTTGATGTAACGTGTCATTGCCCGACGTGCCGCTTCTATTTGACGAGCAGTAATACGACCCCGGCCTTCAGCCTTTAGTCCGTACTTTCCAAAACTGACCTTATTACCAACAGTCGCCATCCCGCGATTACGGCCTTTCATTTGTTTTCGAAACTTGGTTCTTTTCGGTTGTAGCATCAGTAAACCCTATACTTATGTTCGTTTGACGACTGGCCTAACCAGCAGCCTGTTTTCCTGTTGAAGAACTTACTTCTTCTTTATCAAAAACTTCGCCTTTGAATATCCAGACTTTAACGCCGATGATACCGTAAGTCGTTGCCGCTTCGGCCACACCATAATCAATATCAGCGCGTAAAGTGTGCAGAGGAACACGTCCTTCCCTATACCATTCACTTCTTGCTATTTCAGCACCATTTAACCGGCCACCAACATTGATCTTGACGCCTTGTGCACCTGAACGCATTGTATTTTGTACAGCCCTTTTCATGGCCCGACGAAACATGATTCGTTTTTCAAGTTGCTGTGCAATACCCTGGGCAACTAGCGTTGCATCCAGCTCAGGTTTACGAATTTCTTCGATATTTACATGAACAGGGATACCCATCATTTTTGATAACGTTTTTCGCAACTTTTCAATATCTTCGCCTTTTTTACCAATCACAATTCCAGGCCGTGCGGTGTGAATCGTAATTCTGGCATTTTTAGCAGGTCGCTCAATTTGCACCCGGCTGACTGAAGCCTGTTTCAGTTTTGTTTTAATAAAATCGCGAACTTTCAAGTCTGTATATAGAAAATCAGCATAATCTTTGCTGCTTGCATACCATGTTGAATTCCAGTCCTTTACGATACCGAGCCGTATGCCTATAGGATGTACTTTTTGACCCATTAAATATTCCTCTTATCTCTCAGTTCGCAGTAATTAACTGGCCACTGCCACAGTAACATGGCTGGTGCGTTTCAAAATTCGTGTTCCCCGGCCTTTGGCACGTGCACGCATACGTGCATGTACTGGCCCTTCATCTATGCATACAGATGAAACGCGCAGTTCGTCGATATCCGCGCCTTCATTGTGCTCTGCATTTGCAATCGCTGACTCCAGCACTTTCTTAACAATGGCTGATGCACGTCTTTTACTAAAAGTCAGTATATTGAGCGCCTGCTCAACCGGCATGCCCTGAATCTGTTTTGCCACAAGCCGACCCTTAAGAGGTGACAACCGAACAAACCTTAATTTTGCGCTTACTTGCATATCCTCTAAAACCTCTTACTTAGCCTTACGATCGCCACTATGGCCTCTAAAAGTCCTTGTTGGCGCAAATTCGCCCAACTTGTAACCCACCATATTTTCAGATATTAAAATCGGAACATGCTGGCGACCATTATGTACCGCTATCGTTAAACCGATCATGTCAGGAATCACCATAGATCGGCGAGACCAGGTTTTAATTGGCTTCCTGTTACTTGTCTCTATCGCTTTTGCGACCTTCTTTTCAAGGTGAAGATCTACAAATGGACCTTTTTTAATCGAACGTGGCACGTATTAATCCTCTTGTCTCTATAACTGACAATATCGTTTATAAATAATGTTACCGTTTACCCGCTTTGCGGCGTTTGACAATCATCTTGTCAGTACGTTTATTACTACGAGTTTTATAACCTTTAGTGGGCGTACCCCAGGGCGAAACCGGATGTCGACCACCTGATGTTCGACCTTCACCACCACCATGAGGATGATCTACCGGGTTCATCGCAACACCACGCACTGTAGGTCGAACACCACGCCAGCGTGAAGCACCCGCCTTACCTAGTGAACGCAGATTATGCTCTGAGTTACTCACCTCACCAATTGTGGCCTTACAATCAAGATGCACTTTACGCATTTCACTTGAACGTAAACGCAAAGTGGCATATTCACCTTCTTTCGCCAGCAACTGCACAGATGTTCCCGCACTACGCGCTACCTGAGCACCTTTATTCGGTTTCAATTCAATGCAATGTATAACAGTACCAACAGGAATCTTCCTCAAAGGCAAACAGTTACCTTGCTTGATTGGTGCATCAGCACCGGAAATAATTTCACTATCTGCTTTTATACCCTTGGGGGCGATGATATAACGCCGCTCACCATCCTTATACAGAAGAAGCGCTATGTGTGCGCTACGGTTCGGGTCATACTCAAGTCGTTCAACGCGTGCAGGAATACCATCTTTATCACGCTTGAAGTCGATTATTCGATAACGTTTCTTATGACCACCACCAACATGTCTATTGGTAATACGTCCGGTGTTATTTCGACCACCCGATCTTGTTTTTGTATCCAGCAGTTGCTCGCAGGGTCCGCCCTTATGCAAGTCTGGCGACACCACTTTAACGACAAAGCGTCTTCCTGGTGATGTTGGTTTTGTTTTTACGATAGCCATTAATTTGCACCCATAAAGTCTATGTCAAAGCCTTCTTGCAATGTGACATAAGCTTTTTTCCAATCACGTCGCCGCCCCATCGTTGCGCCTGTACGTTTTGTTTTACCCTTTACATTGACCGTCTGGACGTTGTCCACCTTCACCTCAAACATGAGCTCTACTGCTTGTTTGACGTCTTTTTTGGTTGCTGCGGTCGCAATCTGAAATACAAACTGCTTGTTCTTATCTGCCACCAGCGTGCTCTTTTCAGTCACATGCGGTGATAACAGCACATTCATCAATTTTAATTGTTGCTGATTTATACTCACGCCAACATCTCCTCGACCTGCTTAAGCGCATCGACCGTAATTAATACTTTTCCATACTTAAGCATACAAACCGGATCAATCTCATTAACATCCCGCACTTCAACTTTAATCAAATTACGTGCAGACAAATACAGGTTATCCGATGCTTCTTTAGCGACAATCAACACATCTGAACTAAGGCCTAACGATGCCAACCTGGCAACCATATCCTTGGTTTTTGGCGCGTCCTGTTCAAAACTGGACACAACCACCATTCTTTCCTGCCTCAGCAACTCTGAGAAAATGCTTTGCATCGCACCGCGGTAGACTTTTCTGTTTACTTTCTGCGAATAATTACCTGGCCTTGCTGCGAATGTTGCACCGCCCCCACGCCAGATAGGGCTACGTGAAGTACCTGCGCGCGCCCTGCCAGTACCTTTTTGACGCCAGGGTTTAGCACCGCCGCCACGCACATCAGATCTTGTCTTCTGGGCACGTGTTCCTGAACGCGCACCCGCAAGAAATGCCGTCACGACCTGGTGAATCATGGGCTCATTAAAATCACGCATAAACGCTGCATCCGAAAGCTCTATAGACTTTTTAGATGCACTACCCGAATCTGTTGTTAACTGAACTTTCATTCGCTTCACTTACCTTAATTTAATCAACCGTACCCGAATACTAATGTCAGGCTTTCACAGATGAATTAACAATTACATCGCCACCTTTAGCGCCCGGGACAGATCCTTTAACCAGAATAAATTGGCGGTCAACATCAACCTTTACCACTTCCAGATTCTGAATCGTACATTTTACATTGCCCATATGTCCGGCCATCTTCTTGCCCTTGAACACTCTACCTGGCGTCTGATTCTGCCCAATAGAACCCGGAGCACGATGTGACAGTGAATTACCATGTGTCGCATCCTGCATTGCAAAATGGTAGCGCTTAATGACACCCGCAAAACCTTTACCTATAGAAACGCCAGACACATCAATCTTCTGACCTTCGGTAAAAATATCCGCTTTAATTTCACTTCCTGTCTCGAGGCCTTCACCTTCATCATCATCAAGACGAAATTCCCACAGACCACGCCCAGGTTTAACACCCGCTTTGGCATAATGGCCAGTCAACGGTTTATTCACCCGGCTTGGACGTTTTGAACCAGTGGTTATCTGTATCGCACGATAACCATCTTTTTCATTGGTCCTGATTTGCGTCACAACGTTTGGCTCTACTGCAACAACAGTCACCGGAATCGATACGCCTTCTTCAGTAAAGACCCGCGTCATTCCACATTTTCGTCCAATCACACCAATAGTCATGTCTTTGTTACTCTAAATTTATATAAATAATATTCTTAACTGAATTAGCTCAGTTTGATTTGTACATCTACGCCAGCAGCCAGGTCCAGTTTCATTAATGCATCCACTGTCTTGTCTGTCGGATCAACGATATCCATCAGTCTTTTATGCGTACGCAGTTCATATTGATCACGCGCATCTTTGTTTACGTGTGGCGAAATCAACACTGTGAAGCGCTCTTTCTTTGTTGGCAAAGGAATAGGCCCTAATACATGGGCGCCTGTCCGCTTGGCAGTATCAACAATTTCCTTCGCAGATTGATCAATCAACTTGTGATCGAAGGCTTTTAAACGTATGCGTATTGTTTGGCTTGTGCTCATATTAATTACTCAATGACTTTAGAGACGACACCAGCACCTACTGTGCGGCCACCTTCACGAATTGCAAAACGCAGACCTTCTTCCATTGCAATCGGCGCGATCAATTTAATGTGCATTTTCACATTATCGCCAGGCATCACCATCTCGATACCTTCCGGCAAATCACATGCCCCTGTCACATCCGTTGTACGGAAATAAAACTGCGGACGATAACCATTAAAAAATGGTGTATGTCGCCCACCT
>JAUWSG010000065.1 GCA_030610155.1 Gammaproteobacteria bacterium | reverse complement strand
ATCGATGTCCAGGACCAGTAAACTGTTGGTGTCGCCATAGCGTATAGACATGGCAATTTCTGTGTTCATCAGGTCTTCGAAATGCCGGCGATTATAAAGCCCGGTTAGCGGGTCGGTGATCGATAATTGCTTGAATTCTTCATTGATTTGTTTCAGTTCTTCAGACTGTTTTAGCAGTTGTTTATTGGTTTCAAGCAATTGATTATCAGCGACGTCAATTTTTGACTGTAAAGCCAGGTTTGCATCATTGAGTTGCCCGCGCAGTTGATTAAATTGTCCTGCCAGGTGACCAAATTCGTCTCTGGTTTCAAGCGGTATATCACCGGTAATTTGCCCGTTCTCATCGATATTGTTATCCAGTGATTCGGTGATAATGCTGACAGGTCGAATAATAATATAGGAAAGTGCGATAAACTCACCGAGAGCGATTAACAGAATAATAAACGCCTCGCGTGTGACCAGAGAATATTTTTGTGTTTCCAGGCGATTGATGGTTTTTGCTGTGCTGAGTCCCAGTGTTAAATGCCCGACATAATCATCAACAAGCGTAATGGGCTCATCAAATATAACCAGGCCTCCAGAATCAAGGTTTTCCATTGAACCCGACTCCGCCATGATATTGCCCTTTTTGCTAGTGACCTTTGCAAAGCCCACGTCATCAGAGAAGGTGATTTCATCGAGCAATAACTGTACGGTGTGGTAATCGTAGCCCACAACACTGAATGCCAATGATTTGGACACAAACCGGGAAATATCAGAGCCGCGTTGATTGATTTCCTGCAGCATGTCCTGTTTTTCCTTTTCCAGAGACATCCAGCCACTGATGGTCAGGGCAGACAGCAGCACGGTCAGCAATACCAGCAAGACTTTCTGGCGTACACCGAAGCGGAAAAAATTTGGAAATTGCTTGAACTTCATATTATTTGCTGTCCTCATTCTCTCCATATTTGCTAAAATAGCCGGCTCGGAGAGAACAGGTGGAAAAACGCACAAAACACATCAAGTATGTTTTCTGATTAGCTTTTGATCGTCCACAGGGGGCATTTCTTCAGTAATTTGATAAAAAGTACCAAAATCGGGATATAAGGTGTTTTTTCGGCACGTATGTATGTACATACTATTTTTAAGGATATTTAATATTATCAATGTGGTTACAGGGGATACTTAATGTTTTCTAAAGATATGACAATTGCAGGTTTTGATGACGAACTTTGGAGTGCGATGGAAAAAGAGGTTGTTCGTCAGGAAGAGCATATCGAGCTGATTGCTTCCGAGAATTACGCCAGTCCTCGGGTAATGGAAGCACAAGGGTCTGTTTTAACAAATAAATATGCAGAAGGGTATCCAGGCAAACGTTATTACGGTGGTTGTGAAAACGTCGATGTTGCCGAACAGTTAGCAATTGACCGCGTAAAAGAACTTTTTGGTGCCGATTATGCCAATGTCCAGCCTCATTCTGGTTCACAGGCCAATGCCGCCGTTTATTTTGCACTTTTATCCGCCGGTGACACCATTTTAGGCATGAGTCTGGCGGATGGCGGGCATTTGACCCATGGCTCGAAAGTTAGCTTTTCCGGAAAGTTATTTAACGCCATTCAATATGGTCTGGATAATGAAACTGGCGAAATTGATTATCAACAAGTAGAGTCCCTGGCGCTTGAGCACAAACCAAAAATGATTGTGGCCGGCTTCAGCGCCTATTCACGTGTTGTCGATTGGCAGCGTTTTCGTGATATTGCAGATAAAGTGGGTGCCTGGCTGCTGGTTGATATGGCACATATTGCCGGATTGGTGGCCGCTGGCCTGTATCCGAATCCGGTGCAAATTGCCGATGTCACGACGTCTACTACACATAAAACATTGCGCGGTCCCCGTGGTGGTATCATTCTGGCGAAGTCCAACCCTGATGTCGAAAAGAAACTTAATTCGATGATTTTCCCCGGTACCCAGGGTGGCCCATTGATGCATGTCATTGCCGCAAAGGCCGTCGCGTTCAAGGAAGCATTACAGCCGGAATTCAAGGAATATCAGCAGCAGGTGCTGACAAATGCGCGCGCAATGGCGGCGGTATTGCTTGAGCGTGGTTACAACATTGTCTCCAAAGGTACGGATGATCATCTGTTCCTTGTCGATTTGATCGATAAAGGCATTACCGGTAAAGAAGCCGATGCGGCGCTGGGTTCAGCGAACATTACGGTGAACAAAAATGCCGTTCCAAATGACCCTCAGTCACCTTTTGTGACCAGTGGCCTGCGTATAGGTACCCCTGCCGTTACAACGCGTGGATTTAAAGAAGCCGAGGTGCGGGATTTGGCTGCATGGATATGTGATGTGCTTGATGACATACATAATGCGGACACGATACAACGTGTAAAAAGCAGTGTGCTTGAATTGTGTAAGCGGTTTCCGGTATATGAAAATGCAGGGTAAAAGGGTAAAGAGAACAGGATAAAGGGAGCAGGTTAAATGCGTTGTCCTTTTTGTAATGCAGATGATACGAAAGTGATTGATTCGCGTTTGGCGAACGAGGGTTACCTGGTTCGTCGTCGTCGGGAGTGTTTGACCTGTGCCGAGCGTTATACCACGTTTGAATCGGCTGAACTTGTCATGCCGCGCATTATTAAAAGTGACGGTAGCAGGGAACCCTTCGATGAAGAAAAGCTGCGATCAGGTTTTACGCGTTCATTGGAAAAGCGGCCTGTTGGTATTGAAGAGATCGATTCAGCGATTACACGAATCAAGCGGCAATTCAGGACGACAGGTGACCGGGAAATCCCCTCAGAGAAAATTGGCGAGTGGGTCATGGAAGAGCTTAAATCACTTGATGAGGTTGGTTATGTCCGTTACGCATCTGTTTATCGCAGCTTTCAGGATATCAATGAATTTCGCGAAGAAATTGAACGTCTGGAAAATGAACCATCGTCAGAACTGAAGAAAAAACAAATCCCGCTTATTCCTGTTGAAGAAGAACCTGAAACCAAAAAATAGTGATATTAATATCCCATGCGGCCATCTAATTTATGCTAAACGAGACTGATTACCATTATATGGGTCTTGCTTTGCAACTGGCAGAGCATGGTCGTTGCACTAGCATGCCTAACCCGGCGGTGGGATGTGTGCTGGTGAATAATGGTGAAATTGTTGGTGAAGGCTGGCATCAGGCGGCTGGCGAACCACATGCGGAAATAAATGCGCTCACGATGGCCGGTAACAAGGCCAGAGGCGCGACGGCTTACGTTACACTGGAACCTTGCTGTCATCATGGACGTACACCGCCTTGTACCGAGGCCATTATCGCGGCAGGCATATCGCGTGTAGTCGTTGCGATGCAAGACCCGAACCCGAAAGTGGCCGGTAATGGTCTGCAAGCATTAAAGTCCAGTGGGATTAAAACAGAAAGTGGACTGCTACAGTCTCAGGCAGAGACATTAAACAGGGGTTTTTGTTACCGTATGCGTAATGCGCGGCCTTATGTAC
This sequence comes from Gammaproteobacteria bacterium, assembly GCA_030610155.1. Classification (GTDB taxonomy): domain Bacteria; phylum Pseudomonadota; class Gammaproteobacteria; order SG8-11; family SG8-11; genus JAADIM01. The sequence continues at coordinate 10,248 of JAUWSG010000065.1, read as the reverse complement.
GCTGCAAGCTGGCGATGAGCCTGGATGGACGCACCGCGATGGCATCGGGCGAAAGCAAATGGATTACATCGGAGCCGGCACGTGAGGATGTGCAGCAATTACGTCGTTGCAGTTCGGCAATAATGACGGGGTCTGGCACCGTTTTAATGGACGATCCATTATTAACAGTCAGAGCAGGCGATACACAACATCAGCCACTACGTGTTATCCTTGACAGCCGTTTGCGAATATCAGCTGATGCTCGTCTGTTTTCACAGCCGGGCCGTACACTTGTTTTCACCACCAGGCACGATGCGCAAGCTGAGCGATTGCTTGAGCAGGCAGGTGCAGAACTTTTCCATGTTGATGCTGTAAATGGTCTGGTCGATCTTGAGGCTGTCTTGCAAGAGTTGGCGCAGCAGGAAGTGAACGATATATTCCTGGAAGCCGGTGCGACCTTGAGTGGCGCAATGATGCAGGCAGGTTTGATTAACGAATTAATTATTTATATGGCGCCCAGGTTGATGGGTGATGCGGCCCGGGGGCTGTTTGTTTTGCCCGGGCTGGATAAAATGGATCAGGCCATTGATCTGAATATTGATGATATCAGGGCCGTCGGTCCGGATTGGCGGATGTCGGTAACAATCAAGACCGCGAGCTGAGGCTCAATGGCGTCATGGTATTGTTGTTGATAGAAGTATCTACAGGACTATTATGTTTACAGGCATTATTGAAGCGACAGGTAAGGTTGGCAACATCGAACAAAAGGGTGGTGACGCGCGGGTCTTTATTGATACCCGGGAACTGGAACTGCTGGATGTTTGTATCGGTGACAGTATTGCAGTTAATGGCGTCTGTTTGACAGTGACCGACTTGCCTGGTAATGGGTTCTGGACGGATGTCTCGGGAGAAACATTAAATCGCACAACATTGTCCGAGCTGGAGGCTGGTAGTCAGGTAAACCTGGAAAAATCATTATTACCGACAACACGCATGGGCGGACATCTTGTCAGCGGTCATGTTGATGGTGTTGGCGAGGTGCTTGACAGAAAAGATGCCGGGCGATCAGTGCAATTCGAAATCAAGGTACCGGATAGTCTGGCAAAATACATTGCTGAAAAAGGTTCTGTTTGCATCGATGGTGTAAGCTTGACTGTTAATAGTGTATCAGGTGCAACATTTTGCATTAACATTATCCCGCATACATTGACTGAAACGATAATCGGCTCTTATAAATCTGCCACCAGAGTCAATATTGAAGTAGATATTGTTGCCAGGTATCTGGAGCGTTTATTACTGGGTGACAAGGCAAGCAGTACAGGCACACAAGCTATTACTTTGGAGCTATTGAAAGAACACGGTTTTACCCGATAACTCAAAGCCTATAAAACAGAAATCATATTATGAAAGTAAATTCGATAGAAGAAATTATACAGGATATACGGGACGGTAAAATGGTCATCCTGATGGATGATGAGGACCGTGAAAATGAGGGTGACCTGATCATCGCGGCCTCGAAAGTACGTCCTGAAGATATTAATTTTATGGCGACCCACGGCCGTGGATTGATATGTTTAACATTGACACGTGATCGCTGTGAGCAATTGCAATTGCCATTAATGGTAAGTAAGGCAGGTGATGAACATGGTACGAATTTCACTGTCTCAATCGAAGCCGCGCAAGGAGTAACAACAGGTATTTCCGCAGCAGATCGCGCGGTAACTATACAAGCCGCGGTTGCGGCAGATGCAAGACCCTCTGATATTGTTCAACCAGGCCACATATTTCCGCTGATGTCCAAGCTGGGCGGCACTTTGACGCGTGCCGGGCATACTGAGGCCGGCTGTGATCTGGCAAGACTGGCCAGGCTGGAGCCAGCCAGCGTGATTGTGGAAATATTAAATGAAGATGGGACGATGGCACGGCGCCCGGATCTGGAGAAATTTGCCGAACAACATGGATTGAAAATTGGTACAATCGCCAGCTTGATCCAGTATCGTCTGGAAAACGAACATACGGTTAAACGTGTTGCTGAATGCAACTTGAAGAATGAATATGGTGATTTCAGGTTGATTACCTATCAAAATGAGATTGATCAGCAATTACATTTTGCGATGACCATAGGAGAGATAGAGCCGGATGTGCCTGCACTTGTTCGTGTCCATATGGGTGATTTTGTGGGTGATGTATTTAATGCGCAACGTGAAGATTGCGGGTGGCCATTAAGACATGCAATGCGTTGCATTGCGGATGAGGGAAAAGGTGTTATTGTTATCCTGACGACGCAAAATAATTTGACTAATATTGTGCAACGAATACAGAATTATAATATGCAGGATGAAGGCAAAGAGGTCCCAAAGATGGAAGCTGAGTATGATATGAGGACTTATGGTATTGGTGCACAGATTTTATCGGATATTGGTGTGAAAAAAATGCGGGTATTGAGTGCCCCGAAGAAATTTCACGGCATATCAGGATTTGGCCTTGAGGTTGTAGAATATGTATCATGTAATTAAAGCTTGAGAACACCTGGCCCGTAATAGATTAAAATACAGGTATGGTGTTCGAATAACATAAACATAGCTATAAACATAAACAGATGGATTGAATATGAGTCATATCAAAACAATAGAAGGTAATCTGACAGCAAAAGGCAAGAAATTTGGATTGTTGGTCAGCCGGTTTAACAGTTTTATCGTCGATAGCCTTGAAAAGGGTGCGATTGATGCCTTGATAAGGCATGGTGTTAAGGAAGGCGACATCGAGATCGTCCGTGTACCCGGCGCATTCGAGATGCCACTTGCGGCTAACCGTATGGCGCGGGCAAAAAAATATGATGCGATAATCGCATTGGGCGCTGTCATCCGGGGCGGGACACCTCACTTTGAGTATGTTGCAGGTGAATGTGTCAAGGGAATTGCTGCAGTCTCAACTGCTCATGATATACCTGTTTCTTTTGGTGTGTTGACAGTCGATAGCATCGAGCAGGCGATTGAACGGGCGGGCACTAAAGCGGGTAATAAAGGTATCGATGCGGCCATGTCAGCGATTGAAATGGTCAATGTGCTGGATCAGATTAAATAATTTGAGCATTCAGGCAAATCTGGAAGGAATAGCTCAACATGAGTAATGCACGAAGTCGCGCCAGGGAGTTAGCTGTACAAGCGATATATCAATGGCAGATGGCGGGTCAGGATATTATTGATATACAAAATCAATTTACCAAAGAATATGACCTTAAGAAGGTGGATAAGAAATATTTCAGGGAGCTGTTACACGGCGTACCATCAAAGATTGATGAGCTGGATAGCCATACCGCTGCCTTACTGGACCGGCCCATCGAAGAAGTAGACCCCATTGAACGGGCGATTATACGGCTGGGTACTTACGAACTGGAATGTCGTCCTGATGTGCCAGTCAGGGTTGTCATTAATGAAGCCATTGAACTGGCCAAGAAATTCGGGGCAGAACAGAGCCATAAATATGTTAATAGTATTATGGATGGTGTCGCAAAAAAATTGCGTAAAGCAGAATTAACCAGTAAAAAATGATTAAGAAATATCTGATTGATGTCATTCATGACACATCAGCGCTTCCTTAATCATTTTCCAGTCAACAAAAACGTAATTCATGTCAGTCTCGGAATTCTCACTTATAGAAAAATACTTTTCGCAACAACGATACTCGCGAGATGATGTCTTGTCAGGTATTGGTGATGATGGCGCGATCACTCATGTGCCGGAAAATATGCGATTGATTACCACGGTTGATTCTCTGGTTGAAGGTTGTCATTTTACGTCAGATACGTCGCCCTATGATGTCGGTTTCAAGGCAGTGGCGGTGAATTTGAGTGATATAGCGGCCATGGGCGGTGAACCATGTTGGGCAACACTGGCGTTAACGTTACCGCAAGCGGATACAAAATGGTTATCTGAGTTCAGTAAAGGACTTTTTACCTTATTAAACAAATACAGGGTTCAACTTATAGGCGGTGATACAACTCGTGGGCCTTTGACGATCACCATCCAGATCAATGGCCTGGTACCCGAAGGCAAGGCCCTGGCTCGACATTCTGCCAGACCGGGTGACTTGATTTATGTGACCGGATCATTGGGTGATGCCGGACTTGGCTTACTGGTGAGCGAGGGGAAGCGGCACCTGGGTCAACAGCATGCAGATTATGTGTCTGAAAAATTTCTTCGTCATGTGCCACGAATTGAGCAGGGCATAGTATTGCGGGACATCGCGACTGCGGCCATTGATGTGTCAGATGGTTTATTGAGTGATCTCGGCCATATACTGGATGCGAGTCAGGTAGGTGCAAAAATTATTGTTGATCACTTACCACTTTCAGATGCTGTTACTCATGCTCTTACTCATGCTCCTACTCATGCTCTTAAAACGGAGACGGTTGAAACAAACAGCTGGGACCTGGTATTGTCCTCGGGTGAGGATTATGAGTTATGCTTTACTGTGCCGGCCAACAAGCGATCAAAACTGGAAGAGGTAATGGCGCAATTTACTTGTCCTGTCACATGTATTGGTGAAATACAGATTGAACGTGAATTACAGTGCGTATTATCGACGGGAGAAAAAGTTCAACCTGCCCGTTCTGGTTATGATCATTTTGGAAGCTGAAAATAAATATGCTTAATCATAATAAATCCAGTACCGGTTTCTCCTGGCTAAACCCCATACATCTGCTGGCCTTTGGTCTGGGTGCCGGAAAAGCGCCTGTCATACCGGGAACGTTTGGAAGCCTGCCCGCTATCCCGCTTTATTTTTTGTTGCAAGATTTTACGATTTGGCCATACCTTGGTGTTGTTTTTGTTATGTTTATTGTCGGGGTTTATGTCTGTCACATAACGTCACGTGATATGGGTGTTCATGACCATTCAGGCATTGTGTTTGATGAAATTGTCGGGATGCTGATAACCTATATTGCCTTGCCTGCTGGCTGGGTCTGGCTTGTGACCGGTTTTGTTTTGTTCAGAATTTTTGATATATGGAAACCCTTTCCGATACGTCAGGTAGATAAAAATGTGGGGGGAGGGTTCGGTATTATGTTTGACGATGTTCTTGCTGGAATTTACGCAGCGCTGACATTGCAGGCGATTTATCATGGCATGGGTTATTTTAGTGTTATAAATGCTTGAGTTTAGTCTTTATTTCTTTCTTCCCGGCGACGACAATATATAAACAGTGTTTATGTGCTTAAAGCACGGTTAAGCGTTATAATCAACGTATTGGTTTTACCGGGGCTACTAATTATGAAGAATGTAATTATGAAGAATGCTCGCTTATCAGGTATCTTGCTGTTTCTCAGTGTCGTTTCAACAGGCGTGTTTTGTGCTAATGCTTATGCAGCGGCATGTTCCTATAATGAAGCGATCCTTGCACTAAAAGGTGGGAATGAAATCAGAGGAATGGCATTATTAAACATGGCTGCACGTGACGGAGATCAACGTGCGGTAAAGTATCTCGTTTCCCTGCAAAAAGACAAAAGTAGCAATATGCTGGTTTCAACAGAAATTAAGCCTGCGCAGTAAACTGTTTCAGACCACTCAAATCTATCCTTAAATTTATCCTGTTTGTTTATCATATCGTTTTTAACTTCTGACATCGGATATGGCCGTTCTGGACCAGGGCTGCGCTATAAATATCCTTTTTAACTGCTAAAATGTAGTAAATTATGCGGTAAGGTTTTGTAGGGTGCGTACTACGCACCGATGCGCTATAACGAAGCCGCGATGGTGCGTAGTACGCACCCTACGAAGATGTATTGATTTTATAAAATATAAAAATTACATAAACAGAAAACAATCAGGTTTTTAATCATCCAGGAGTAATCAGGCACATGAGTATTAAATCAATCATGATCTCAACCTTGTTAGTATTTTTTTCAACTATCGCAAGTGCAGGCCAGGTGGAAATTGTGATGACACAATTTACCAAGAAGGCAGATACCTGGCATGTGGGCACAACGTTGCGACATGACGACACCGGTTGGGAGCATTATGCAGATGCATGGCGGGTTGTAGATGAAAAGGGTAATGAGCTGGGTAAACGTACCTTGTTTCACCCTCATGAGAGTGAGCAGCCATTTACTCGCTATTTATCAGGTGTAAGGGTTCCATCCGGCACCACAATTGTCTTCGTTGAGGCGCATGACAAGCTTCATGGGTGGAGTAAACAGCGGGTTAAAGTCGACCTGAGCAAAGCCAAAGGCGATCGGTTCAAGGTAACTCATTAAGGGCTGGTTATGGATCTGGGTACGGTAGCCTACAAGGCATTGAAAACAGAAAGAATAGCAGAATCGATGCCTGGATTCCGGATTGAAGTTATTGTTAAAACTGTCGATATAAAATTACAGGATTATGGGACATAAAATAACCATGATTCAATGACTTAGCGTAATTATTAACGAAGTGATGACAACTGACTAGCTCAATGAATCTATTAAACTTACAAGTACCTGCCCAGGACCTGGTCGATATCAAGTCGCTGGATCCTGCACCACAGTCGCTGGCCGCATGGTTGGACAAATTACACAGTGCAGATGTCGAAAAAAGTGCCTCCCGTGTTCTGGAAGTGATACGTAAATATAATCGTAGTCAATTGGTGCCGGCAGTACGTTTTCAGTATCTGGTCACACTCATTCCAATAATATCAGAATTCAAGGACACCTTGAGAGACAGGTACCGTGGTTCGCTATTTCCATTAAATGAGAAATCCCGTTTGAAGGCCGAAATAGTGCACAGCTTCATGCAAGAGCTGGCATACGGGTTCAAAATTACAATTACCGATATCGCGGGTGATAATAAAAATCTCAGGTCATCTGAGAAGATACTTTATCAATCCGTCTTTTATGCAGCTAATTATCTGGCTGAATTATTATTGGTTGGTTATCTTGTATATATGCCTGAGCCAGAAGGTATCTGGGGTGAGTTACACAGACTGTATCAATTTTCACGTGAAGAAAAATTTCATAACAGTGAGCTAAAACTGGAAGTCAACGGTTTCGATTCCGGACAGACCGTTGAACATGTTTATAAAAAAATTATACTTTTGTCACTGGGTAATCCATATCACCTGATGGAAGGTGAAGCTGCGAAGGTCTATAAATTTCTGGATAAATGGGTGCTACATAGTCAGCTTATTCCACGAGAGAAAGTAAAATTTTTGGCCGGGCGTTTTTATGTTGACCTGGCGACCGAAGCACCTCCAAAATATGCGGGCACGATGGTTAAGCATAGTCCTGAGAAAGGACTGGTTCTGGATATGGATATAATGGTTCAGGGGCTGGATACCCTGATTAAAAAGATATCGGTCGGTGATAGTGCTGATACAAAATTCGATATGTCTCTCAAGGACAGAATGTACCGTGATATGTTGACGCGTTTGCATCGGGTATGGGGTGGCAAGCTGGAACGCAAGGACAGCCGGCGTCAGGAAGATGGTCATATATTATTGACAGCAGGTCTAAGCACCAGCCACCATTTCATTAGTGAGGAAGCGCCTTTTGCACCTGAACGGGATGAGATCCGCTTTTATCGCCCGGAAGGCATTAGCAAGGGGCTGGCAATGATGCCAGCGGATTACACGCCATGGAAAATGGATGATATGGAAGAAAGACTGGAAACAGGCGTCGTCAAACCCCGTACCTCATTGTTCGATATTGATGATGCCGATATTGATGCCTGGGAAAAAATTTATTCTACACAGGCTCGTACCAGACTGATTATGGATGCAACAGAGCAGGATTTTACTGCACAGATCTGGACTCAACGTAATGCCAGTCATGGTGGTATGGGCCTGGTGCGTGATGATCCTTGTGGTATCCGTGTGCGTGTTGGTGACCTGGTGGCGTATAAGAACGCAGACCAGAAATCACCGGGCTGGTTTATTGCCACTATCAGATGGTTAAAAGATATCAAGGCTGAAATTCTGGAGCTCGGAATCATGATGATTGCTGATAATGCAACACCTGTCGCAATCAGGGCCATTGGTGGTGTTGGAAATGGTGGAGAATATTTTCGGGCGCTTGTGGTTAACAAGATAATTAATGGCAAAGAAACCCGGACGCTGATTGTGCCAGCAAATATTTATGATGTCAGAACAGAACTGGCATTTAATACAAAAGACAACATTTCTTATGTTCGTCTGGCGCGCATTGTTGAAACGACAAACTCATTTTCACAATTCACTTTTGAAGAAATAGACGTTCCTCCAGCAGAAGAAGAAAATATTGCCACTATGCGCGGGATGTGATTTTGCAAGACAGAAAATTAACTCGAATATTTCACCGCAAAGCCGCAAAGCCGCAAAGCCGCAAAGAACGCAAAGTAATAATAAATAAGGGTTGTAAAAAATTAAGTATTTATAATTTTATTTGATGTCGAAGCCTTTGTTTTTTGCTAACACGCGTCATTTAATTTCCTGTAAATAACTCCTGGCAAGCCACCTTAAAAGCGTTTAACACCAGGGGGTCTTCTTTGCGTCTTTGCGGTGCAATACTAAGCCTGAGAACTCTGCGATAAGCAGCTTAAACTTCAATGCCTCTATTCCTTAAGCTCTGCTTTGCCTGATGGGCCAGCGTTGCCATTTGCAGTTCCTTTTCCCAATCATAGGGTGTGCAGGGTATCGCTGTTTTATAAGGTGCGATATCTTTTAATGAGGTATGCGCATAAATTCTGACATGTCTTTTTTCTTCCAGGCTGGGTGTCAGGTCAGGCCAGATTTCATGGAACAGGTCTTTAGGCCGGGTCGTCGTCCATTTTTCAATAAGCTTGTATTGATCAGGTAGTTCTGTAAAGGATGCATCTGTCCCCGTTTGTCGTTTACCGCTGATATTGTCAATATGGTTGGTATAGATGTAGACGATAAGCTTAGGGTTTTTTTCAATGATTGATGTTGTGACATTTTTGCCTGATGGCATCCAGGATGAGAAAGCCACATCATAGTTTAGTTGCTCATGTGAACCATTTTGAAATTCGTATGAGTCACGGTCAAAGAACTCTTCGATCTGGTTTGGTTTTTCATCATCGTGGCGTAGCCCAATGACTTTCGCGTTACCCCCGCCTTCTCTTGCTAACAGGCTGCCAATAAATCCATTACGTGCATGTAAATCACATATCACAGGCCGTTCAGTGACCTGTTTTGCATAATGCATAATCTTGATGATTTCTTCCCGTAGTGGGTAATAATGTGCCACTGTCGGGCCATGTGTTGCCGGATCCCGGTCTGCAGCACTAAACACCAGGTAATGCAGTGGCAGATTTCTGATTCGTTCGGCAAAGGGGAGTGAGTTGTCCCAGGCCGGATGTTGTTTTTCCTGAAACGCAATTATTTGATTAAACATTTCCTCTGTAAAGGATTCCATGTCTTTGAGTACTTCAAAATTCGGGTTAGCATTGTGCATATTGGGTTCTTCAGCCATTTTGGTGATAAACTTCATGGTGCCCAGAGTTCTCAGGAACATGCAGGGACATTATTGTAGTATTGGGTTAGTCGATTACCGGAACCAAGTTTTATAAGGTCTGTCGAATCTTGGAGCCTGTCGGACTTAGGAAGAATCTACTGCGGCGGTGGGAAATCGCCCCAGTTTCCCGATCTTTTTCGTTAAATAGGCTTACTATTCGCCTCAAAAGATCGAAAAACTGGACCGATTTCCCACTCGCCTCGCGACGATTCCCTAAGTCCGACAGGCTCCTGAATCGTATGTAACAAATTCGAGATTCGGCAAGTGCCCGGGTTGCATATCATAAGCAAATTACAGATAAATTAAAGCAATAATCGCAATTCCATAAAATATTCAGGGGTAATTGATGAGTTGTAATAATAAAAGGTCAGTTAAAACGTTCAGATACGCTGTACTGCTCATCCTCGCCACTCTCGCTTTATCATCCCGGAACGGGTTTGCAGCCAAAGGGCCGCCACCGGCCATTGTTAAGGTTGCCACCGCAGTCGAAAAAATGATCGCGCCGACGACCTGGGTGCCGGGTACCGTGATCAGTCGAAATGATGCGCGCCTGGCTGCCGAGGTTGCCGGTCGTCTTGTGAAGGTCGCAGATGTTGGCACCTTGTTTAAAAAAGGTGATGTTATTGCCCAGGTTGAAGATACGACTTTTCGATTATTGCTTGCTGAGGCAAAAGTCAGAGTAGTCAGGGAAAAATCAAAACTGAAATATCTTGAGAGAGAAGTGGTGCGTCTCGAAGAACTGTCAAAATTAAACAGCGCAGCGAAAAAAGCATTAGACGTGGCTTTAT
>JAUWSG010000094.1 GCA_030610155.1 Gammaproteobacteria bacterium | reverse complement strand
GCCGAAAAAACTTTGTTTTATCTCAGATCCAATACATCCTGCATATCAAACAAGCCTTTTTCCCTGGAAGCCAGCCACTGAGCGGCTCGAACGGCACCATTAGCAAACGTCATACGACTGGATGCCTTGTGGGTAATTTCTACACGTTCGCCAATTCCTGCAAACATAACAGTATGGTCGCCTACAATATCACCAGCCCGAATCGTCTCGAAACCGATCGTTTTACGATCACGCTCACCTGTTTGACCTTCCCGGCCATAAACGGCGCATTCCGCCAGATCTCTGCCCAGGGATTCTGCGACCACCTCACCCATTCTGATAGCGGTCCCGGAAGGAGCATCCACCTTATGTCGATGATGGGCTTCGATGATTTCAATATCCACATCATCCCCCATCACACTTGCGGCAATATCCAGCAGTTTGAAACATAAATTAACACCAACACTCATATTAGGTGCGAAGACGATGGCGATATCCTGTGCTGCCTCAACAATCTTCTGCCGTTGTTCGGTGGTAAAGCCGGTTGTCCCAATGACCATTTTACGTCCAGCCTGGCGACAAACCTCAATATTAGCCAGTGTCACTTCCGGGCGAGTAAAATCAATCAAGACATCAAAGGTGTTCGCCACTGACGCAAGATCATTCGTCACCGCCACATTGGCTATATCCAGTCCGAGTATTTCCCCGACATCCATACCCAACTTGGCGTAATGCGAACTTTCTATCGCCGCACCCAGCTCAATCTCCTGTGAATTAATCGTGGCCTCAATCAATGCCTGCCCCATGCGGCCACCAGCACCTGTAATCGCGACTTTTGTTTTACTCATTATATTATCTCAACTATCAAATGATTGATTTCACCGCAAAGGCGCAAAGGACGCAAAAAAAACCGTTTTTTTTATTTAATACCGGCACAGTGATAGAGCTCTTTATGACGTATTTAATTTATAGTAACTGCTCTTAACATTATAAATCTTTACTTTGCGTCCTTTGCGCCTTTGCGGTGAAATATTTCTTGAATCCTACCAACTGATATAAGAGTATCCCTCTGCCTGCAGTTCCATCAAATCTGCCGCGCCGACTTCAACATATTTGGCAAAAGGTACCATATCTTCCATTTTCCAGCCCAGTGATTTCATTGTGTTACCGCAAGCATGAAATTCGACACCGTACTGTTCAAGGCTGGATACACGTTGTTTGATTTCATCGCTGACCGGCCGTTTGGGTTTTTTTGCCAGTATATGTAGACCCGGACCGATGCCGACAACAACAATTTTAATATTGTCGCCATACTTTCTCACCATCGCGCCGACGGAAAACAAAACGGCTTGATGATAATCCGCATCAGCCTTGTTAAACTGATAAACCACCTTGTTATCCGGCTCATCACCCGGAAAACGTAGTTCGCCTTCCGGCTCTTCAGCCGCCATCGCCTTTGAACCAATCGCCAGAGCCCCACCCGACACCAGTAAACGCGTCACCAGACTACGTCGATTTTCATTCACCGCAGATTGCTGCCAACGACCCATTACAGTGTTAATGATCTTCCTTAGCATTTCGGATTCCTTATGTAGTCAATAATAAAGGATTAACCTAACTTACCCTGTCGACGTCCTATAATTCTTCAAAAAACTTCTTCACACCATCCAGCCAGGAATGTGTTTTGGGACTATGATGGCCTGCAGTACCTGACATAGTGCCTTCCAGTTCATTAAGCAGCTCTTTTTGCTTCGGCGTCAATCTTACCGGCGTTTCCACCACGACTTTACAAAATAAATCGCCCACTATGCTACTACGAACAGATTTTATGCCCTTGCCGCGCATACGAAACATTCGTCCTGTTTGTGTTTCATGCGGTATCTTCAGCTTGACCCGCCCATCCAGAGTCGGCACATCCAGCTCGCCCCCAAGCGCGGCAGTAACGAAATTGATAGGCACTTCACAAAACAGATTATTATCATCCCGGGTAAATATCGAGTGCTCTCTAACATTGATCTGCACATACAGGTCACCTGTCGGTCCACCCATACCCCCGGATTCACCTTCTCCGGAAAGACGTATACGATCGCCATTATCAACACCGGGCGGTATTTTCACCGATAGTGTCTTTTGTTCCTTAACTCGCCCCTGCCCGTGACAGGTTTTACAAGGATCAGTCACGACTGTGCCCTTGCCCTGACACTTGGGACAGGCTTGCTGTAATGAAAAAAAGCCTTGCTGCATCCGGACCTGTCCATGACCACCACAGGTTGCGCAGGTTTGTGGCTTTGTGCCTTTTTTTGCGCCGCTGCCACTACAGGTATTACAGGTTTTATAAGTTGGTATCTTGATTTTAACCGTTGTGCCTTTGACGGCCTCTTCCAGACTCAAATCAAGGTTATATCTCAAGTCCGAACCGCGACTGGCGCGTGAACCTGGTCCACCTCCACCACCGCCGCCAAAAATATCACCAAAAACATCACCAAAGATGTCTGAAAAATTTCCTCCAGCACCCGCACCGTAACCGGGACCACCCGCGGCAGAAGTATCTACACCGGCATGACCAAACTGATCATATGCTGCTCGCTTACGCTCATCAGATAAAATTTCATAAGCCTCTTTGGCTTCTTTAAAACTTTCCTCAGCCTCTTTATCATCTGGATTACGATCAGGATGATGCTTCATCGCCAAACGACGGTAGGCTTTTTTAATTTCAGCCTCACTGGCGTTGCGTGATACGCTTAAAACTTCGTAATAATCTTTTTTCGACATAATTTACAAACCTGCGCTACATTGTATTGGTGCTATTTCTTTTAGGCGCTCAACTCCACCAGATAGAGAATTTTTTTAAACACTCCCTGATACAACAGACTAACTCTATATGGTTACAGAAAAACGGGAGTTATGCAGATTTAACTACATGACTCCCGGATTAACTCCAGCTCAGTATCCAGAACCAGTTTACTTCTTATTGTCGTCCTGGACTTCTTCGAACTCGGCATCGACGATATCATCCGCTTTTTCATTAGTAGCAGATTCTGCTCCAGCCTCAGCCTCAGGCGCAGCGCCAGCAGCACCCTGTTCAGCATTTTGCGCATACATTTTCTCAGCCATCTTGCCAGATGCGTCGGTTAATGCCTTGGTTTTAGCTTCGATTGCTTCCTTGTCATTACCTTTTAAAACTTCCTGCAATTCGGTGATAGCGGATTCAATCGCAGTTTTCTCTTCAGCTTCAAGCTTGTCACCCAGCTCTTCCATCGACTTGGTCGTGGCATGAATCATATTTTCTGCCTGATTGCGCACATCGACCAGTTCATGGAACTTACGGTCTTCTTCCGCATGCGCTTCGGCATCCTTGACCATACGGTCAACTTCATCATCCGACAGACCACTTGAGGCCTTGATGATGATGGACTGTTCCTTGCCTGTCGCCTTGTCTTTGGCCGAGACATTTAAAATACCATTAGCATCGATATCAAAGATAACTTCAATCTGTGGTAATCCGCGAGGTGCGGGTGGAATATCAGCCAGATCAAAACGACCCAATGATTTATTGGCCGACGCCATTTCACGTTCACCTTGTAAGACATGAACCGTCACGGCTGTCTGGTTATCATCCGCTGTCGAGAACACCTGGTTTGCCTTGGTTGGAATCGTGGTGTTTTTGTCGATAAGCTTGGTCAACACGCCACCGAGTGTTTCGATACCTAGCGACAAAGGTGTCACATCCAGCAACAGGACATCTTTAACTTCACCGCCCAATACACCACCCTGAATGGCCGCACCTACTGCCACAGCTTCATCCGGATTGACATCTTTGCGTGGGTCCTTGCCAAACAAGTCACGCACGGTGTCCTGCACTTTAGGCATACGGGTCTGGCCACCCACCAGGATGACATCATCAATATCTGAAATACCAAGCCCGGCGTCTTTCAGTGCCGTTTCACAAGGTGCAATTGTACGCACCACCAGGTCTTCTACCAATGATTCCAGTTTCGCACGAGTAAGTTTAATGTTCAGATGCTTTGGACCACTCGCATCTGCAGTGATGTAGGGCAGATTGATATCGGTCTGTTGAGTAGTTGAAAGTTCAATCTTGGCTTTTTCAGCGCCTTCTTTCAGGCGTTGTAGTGCAAGCGGGTCATTATGCAGATCGACGCCAGTTTCTTTTTTGAACTCATCTGACAGATAGTCGATAAGACGTAAATCAAAATCTTCGCCACCAAGGAAGGTATCACCATTAGTCGATAACACTTCAAACTGATGTTCACCATCAATGTCAGCGATTTCAATAATTGATATGTCAAAAGTACCACCACCCAGATCATAAACCGCAATTTTTACATCGCCACGTTTTTTATCCATGCCATAAGCCAACGCGGCCGCAGTCGGTTCATTAATAATACGTTTGACCTCAAGACCGGCAATCTTGCCTGCATCTTTGGTTGCCTGACGTTGGGAGTCATTAAAATAAGCAGGTACGGTGATAACAGCTTCAGTAACAGCTTCACCCAGATAATCTTCCGCTGTTTTCTTCATTTTCATCAAAATACGCGCAGCCACTTCAGGTGGCGCCATTTTTTTATCCCTTGCTTCAACCCAGGCATCGCCGTTGTCAGCCGCGGCGATATTGTAAGGCACCATGCTGATATCACGTTGCACCACATCGTCCTTAAACTTGCGACCAATTAATCGTTTGATTGCAAACAAGGTATTGGTAGGGTTCGTCACTGCCTGCCGTTTGGCTGACTGACCAACAATGACCTCATCATCGTTCGTAAATGCCACAATAGAGGGTGTCGTGCGATCACCTTCACTATTTTCTATAACCCGGGCTTTTCCCCCTTCCATGACGGCGACACAGGAGTTAGTTGTTCCCAGGTCAATACCAATAATTTTTCCCATTACATTAATCTCCGCTAGTTTTTCCTAAAATTACAAATCATTATTATTAAAATGTGGATAAATCCTGCTTTTTCAAGCTTTCTCGTCAATTTTCGTGCCGATTGATTCATTGGAGTCAGTCTTCGACGCTGTATCATCAGAACCAGGCTCACCAGACCCGGCATTCTTCGCTGCTGTGCCATCTACGGCCTTGGCCACCACCACCATAGCCGGCCGTATAAGCCGCTCATTTAACTGGTAGCCTTTTTGAAAAACATTGATAACGGTATTGGGGGACACTTTATCTGATTCCTGCATTGACATCGCCTGATGCCATTCAGGGTTAAATGGCTCACCAACCGGGTTTAACTCCTTGAGACCAAATTTCTCCATCGCCGCTTTGAGTAATTTTAATGTTAATTCCGATCCTTCTTTTAACGTCTTGCTGGCATCTGCATTTCCTTCGTTTACAGCATTGAGTCCAAGTTCCAGGCTGTCTGTCACCGGCAACAGTTCTTTTACAAAATTATCAAGCGCAAATTTATGGGCTTTTTCCAGCTCCCTTTCGTGACGACGGCGTAAATTCTCAATATCCGCATTCAGCCTCAAACATTGATCCCAGTGCTCATCTGCCTTGTTTCTGGCGTCTTCCAGCAACAACAACATCTTCTCCGGGTTATGGTGTTCTTCAGCTTCGATGGTACTTTTGTCGTCGCCAGAGTTTTTGCGATTGTCTGATGAATTAACATTCTCATCGTTGTTATTGTCAGTTGATGCGAGGTGTTCCTGATCTGGATCACTCATTTTGTCAGTCACATCCTGCTTCGTATCACTCATACCCGGATCTCCAAATTCTCTTTATTTTTAACAAAAAAACTAACCAATATTCGCGTTTGTATGCCAGAGCCCGCAAAAACTATGTGTTTTTACCTGCTTAATGCTCATAAAACACTCAAACAGCGTTATTTTTCTCCAGTAACTGGCATTTTGTGACAATAATAAGGGCTATTTCTGCTGATTCAAGGCTGCGCCGAGTAATTTTGCGGTGACATCCACAATCGGAATGACCTTGTTATAGGCCATCCGGGTCGGACCAATGACCCCCAACACGCCGACAATATCCCCATCAACCTGGTAAGGCGACGAGATGACACTGCAATCGCCAAATACCTTGTAGCCTGACTCTTCTCCAATAAAAATCTGCACCCCTTCAGATTTGATAACCTGGTCAAACAAATGTAAAACGTCTCGTTTTTTATTAAACGCCTCAAAAATCATGCGTAATTTATCAACATCCGACATTTCTGCATAATTCATCAAATTTATTTCACCATCCAGTATGTAATCACCCTCATTCGATTCCGAATTCAGGGCCTGGCTTGCAAGATCAATCGCAGTGGACATTAATTCATCAGCCCGATTTTTAGTTTCATGTAATTCATCAAGCATGGCTTGTTTAACAGATTGCAAATCTTTACCGGCAAAATTCTCATTTAAATAATTCGCTGCTTGCTCAAGTTCACTGCGATTAAAGGAACGCTGTGTCGAGATGATTCTGTTATGCACTTCATTTTCATTCATGACGATGACAACAAGAATACTGTTCTCAGACAGGGACATAAATTCTATGTGACGAAACGCAATATCACCATGTCGGGGAATCGTGACGATGCCTGCCAGATTGGTAATGCTCGATAGCAAGGACGATGCAGTCTGGACTAACTCCTGAGTATCATCATCTGCCTCCAATTGCGCCTTTAATTGGCAAATGACGTTATTTTGCAAGGGCTGCACCGTCAGCAAAGAATCAACAAACAAGCGGTAACCCAGGTCAGTCGGCACGCGGCCGGCGGAGGTATGTGGCGATGAAATGAATCCCATGGACTCCAGATCCGACAGCACATTGCGGATCGTCGCAGGACTGACTTTAAGCCCTGAATCACGCGCCAGCGCCTGTGATCCAACGGGTTGGCCACCTTCAATGTATTTTTCGACCAGGGTTTTTAATAAATGCTGGGCCCGGTCATTTAATTCAGTTTCGCTCACTACTTGGCTCAATATATAGGTGAATCCTGCGTATCAGGATGGAAATATTCCTTAGCACTCAATTGCCAAGAGTGCTAAATTCAAGTTAACAATTGGCTTTCTGAGTGTCAAGTTTGTTCACAAATTGAGGGACAAAAATCCAGTTAAATGAGCAACCTATTGACGATTTGTAGATTACTTTAACGGCCAGAATTCAATCTATTCAGGTTGGCCTTGGCGGAACAACATGGTAACGTAGTTGGAAATATGGGCGACCAAAAAATGAACAGTGAAAATAATTACAAATTTGAAACCATCGGTTTAATAGGCCGTTACGGCGACTCTACCGTCGGCACCTTATTAAACGATTTAAGTGCTTATCTGCGAAACCGCAAGCTGAACGTGTTATTAGATGAAAGCACTGCCAGCATATTACCCGACCATAAACTGAAAGTTGCCGATCGCCATACCCTGGGCGAACAATGTGATCTTGTTATTGTTCTCGGGGGTGATGGCACATTACTCAACGCGGTGCGTTCACTGTCCGATTACGACATTCCTGTGCTGGGTATCAACCGCGGGCGACTGGGTTTCCTGGCTGACATTCAGCCAGATGAGATGGAAAAATACCTGGACGAAATCTTTGAAGGAAAATACATCACTAAAGAACGCTTTCTGTTACACACCACAATAGAACGTGAAGGTGAACAGATCAGTGAAAGTAACGCCTTTAATGATGTGGTTGTGCATAAATGGGACGTGGCCCGCATGATTGAAGTCAAAATATTCATTGATAATCAATACGTCAATACCATGCGCTCTGATGGCTTGATTGTGTCCACGCCTACCGGCTCCACCGCCTACGCCCTGTCTGGCGGCGGTCCCATTATTAACCCGAGTTTAAACGCGATAGTCCTGGTACCCATTTGTCCGCATACCATGAGTAACCGCCCTATCGTGATTGACGGTGATAGCAAGATCCGCATTAAAGTAAAAAATGCCAGCCAGTCACAAGCGCAAATTACTTGCGATGGTCAAATTAATCTCGGTCTCGTTTCCGGCGATTATGTTTTGATCGGCAAAAAAGACAAACCGGTTACCTTAATCCATCCGGCCAATCATGATTATTATGAGATATTGCGGGCCAAACTGCGCTGGGGAGAACGTTTATAATCACTGATGTCCAGTACTAAATATCGCGCCAAAAGGCTGAACTCGTCACATCACTGAACCCGAAGGTTTTGAATGCTAACTAATTTAAATATACATAATTTTGCGGTAGTCGATCATCTCGAACTGGAACTCACTGATCAGCTGTCCGTCCTGACTGGCGAAACCGGTGCCGGCAAGTCCATACTCATAGACGCGCTTGGTTTGGTATTAGGTGATCGTGCAGATACCGGGTTTATTCGGCATGGCGCTAATAAAGCAGAAATTAATGCCATTTTCGATATAGAAAATAATACAAATGCTAAAATTTGGCTGATTGAAAATGAAATTGATACCGACAGCGAATGTATAATCAGACGCACCATTAGTAAAGATGGGCGCTCTCGTGCCTACATTAATGGGCAGCCCTTGCCGGTCCAATCATTGCGTCAACTCGGCGAAATGTTGATAGATATTCACGGTCAACACGAACATCAATCATTAATGAAACCCGGATTACAGCGTCAGGCACTGGATGATTTTGCCAGGCACCAGGGGCTTTTGGAAAAATCGGCATCAATTTATAACGACTGGCAGATTCTTGATCACGAACTCCAGTCCCTGGACAATTTAAAACAGGACCGTGAGGCAAGACTGCAATTACTGCAATACCAGGTTGAAGAACTTGATGAGCTGTCATTACAGGCATCTGAACTGAGCGAACTGGACAATGAACTCAAACGTCTAAGTAATGCGAGCTTGTTGGTTAATTCAACCGAAAAAATTCTGTTTACGCTTTATGAAGATGAGGCAGACTCGGTCTACAACAAACTCACACACATCAACCATGAACTGGAACGTCTGAAACAACTTGATAATCAGCTGTCACCTGCGCTCGATTTATTAAGCCAATCATGTATTCAGATCAATGAAGCCGTGACAGAACTAAGACAATATAGTGACCCGCTGGAAGCAGATCCTGAACGCTTGCTATGGGTAGAACAACGATTAATAACCATCCTGGATTTGTCACGTAAACATCAGGTCAAACCCGCTGAGCTGATTGAACTGCATGAGCAGCTCGCTAACGAACTCAAGACCTTGAAGAATGCCGATATCAGGCTGGAAGAAATCGCCAATGAAGTATCGGAATTAAAAACGTCCTATCTCAAAGTCGCCGATACTCTGACAACAAAACGAAAAAAGGCGGCCAAAAAACTCGAGAAGCAAATTACCGTCAATATGCAAAAATTAGGCATGGAAGGCGGGCGTTTCGAAATAACAATTGAACCATTGGCGGCTGACAAGTTTAAAGCAACCGGTATGGACAGCATAACATTCCTGGTTAGCGCCAATCCGGGTCAACCGCTGCAATCGCTTACCAAGGTCGCTTCTGGCGGTGAATTGTCACGCATCAGTCTGGCCATCCAGGCCATTATTGCCAAAGACTCCGCTATTCCAACGCTGATTTTTGATGAAGTGGATACGGGTGTCGGGGGCGCTGTTGCAGAAATGGTCGGGCATTTACTACGCAAGCTTGGGGAAGACCGGCAAATTATCTGCGTCACACATTTACCCCAGGTGGCCTCTTTAGCGCATCATCATTATTCAGTAAATAAATTAACCGAAAAAGAGAACACCCGCACACAAATCAGCCAGCTGCTGGAGAAAGAAAGAGTAAATGAAATCGCACGCATGCTCGGTGGCATAAAGATGACAAAACAGACACTCTCCCATGCCCGGGAAATGATTGATCAGGCCAGTCGTTCTTAACTTTAACTTATAAGGGGAAGGGGCAGAGGCGTTTGCCGCCCGCTAACCATACTATTTTTTTTGACAATCCTTACAAATACCGTAGATATATAAACAATGGTCGGTTATGTCATAACCATATTTGGCGGCAATTGCGCGCTGTCTCTCTTCAATGGTTTCATCCAGGAATTCATCGACCCGGCCACATTTCACACATAATATGTGGTCATGATGCGGCCCCTGACTGAGCTCATAGACCGAATGTCCGCCCTCGAAGTTATGTTTGGTGACCAATCCAGCCGATTCAAATTGGGTTAAAACACGATAAACCGTCGCCAAACCCACATCTTCGCCCATTTCCAGGAATGTCTTGTAGACATCTTCGGCGCTCAGGTGTTTTCCGTCGCTTTTCTCGAACATTTCAAGGATTTTCAGGCGCGGAATAGTGGCTTTTAAGCCTACTTTTTTAAGGTCATGGGTTACCAATAGCTGTAATCTCGTATATAATTAACCTATAGTTTTAAGGATTTAGCGTATATTTTGTAGTCTATTTCTAGTGCAAGCTAAATTTAGTTAAACTTTTACCAACTTGAGAACTCATAGTCACTATGCATATTTCTGTTTATCACGTCCTGCTAAGGGCGAAGCAACATACAAAAAGCCTGATAATCAGTGCAGTTTTCTTCGCGTTACCTGCCTGTTCCATACACCAGATCGACATACAACAAGGTAACGTTATCACAAAAAAGATGACCGATAAGCTTAAAATCGGTATGGATATGAATCAGGTGCGTTACGTCATGGGCACACCGTTAATCGTCGATCCATTCCATAAAAACCGATGGGACTATGTCTACAGCCTGGACACACACAACGGCAAAAAACAAACATCACACATCACGGTACTGTTCGAAAATGAAAGAGTCATACGTTATGTTGGCATCCCATCAGAAGCACAAAAAGTGGCTTTGAAAAATACGCCTGGAACAATATCAGAGTAATTCAAGCCCGAACCATCATCGGCAAATAATTCCCTCGTTCTATCCTGCTTACCTTTTAGCTCTTCAATAGTGCGGGGTAATTCTCTGGAACACCCTAACCCTACTCCGTCATTCCGGCGCATGCCGGAATCCAGACTACCTCTGCACCCTCTATGACCACCTTACTTTACACTTCGCATGACTGTCGTATAATATTAGTAAATGTCATAATCCCTGGATTACGGCATGCGCCGGAATGACGGGGGG
>JAUWSG010000076.1 GCA_030610155.1 Gammaproteobacteria bacterium | reverse complement strand
TTATTCGCAAAATGTGAAACCCATCCTTGATAAACATTGCGCAGAATGTCACCTCGATGGTGGAGCAGGCCTTATCAAAAGTGGTTTTAATATAGGCAGTTATCAAGGACTCATGACAGGCACCAAATTTGGACCCGTGATAACAGCCGGTGACAGCGTGTCCAGCACACTGGTTGTCCTGGTAGAGGGTCGCGCAGACCCATCCCTCAAAATGCCACATGGTGATCGTGAACAATTAAGTAAACAGGAAATAAAAACAATCAGAGACTGGATCGACCAGGGCGCAAAGAACAACTAACGGGGTTATTTACAGGGTCATTTTAAAGGAACATGTACTTTTATTCTGGAGCCACCCAGATCGCTTTTATCAATACTGAGCGTGCCGGAATAAATCTCTATTATATCGTTGACCATCGCCAGGCCAATGCCATGGCCTTTGGTGTCCAGATCGCCCCTGACACCACGTTCCAGTAATTTTTCAATCTGGTCTTCATGCATACCGGGGCCGTCATCCTCTACAAACAATTCGAAATCCGGGCTTGACCCGGATTTACTGGCACCAGTGACTTTACTGCTTATCCTGACCTGATTTTTACAACACTTGTAAGCATTATCGAGCAAGTTCCCGAGCATTTCCATCAAGTCACCTTCATCTCCCTGAAACATTGATGATTCATCAACCTGCATATCAACAATGATATTTTTGTCCGCATAAACTTTATTTAGCGCATTAATAATTTTTGAGACAACATCAAGCGTTTTTACTCTTGCCGTAATCGCTGAACGTCCAGAGGTGGCGGCTCTTTGTAATTGATATTCTACAATCTGGGACATACGATCTACCTGTTCAGACATCGCCCTTTTAAATAAATCGTTCTCAGAAGAACTTTCCACTTCTCCCCTTAATACCGCCAATGGTGTTTTAAGACTGTGGGCCAGGTTACCCAGGGTGTTCCGATAGCGAGCAAGATGGTCCCTTTCGTTATTAATGAGTTTATTTAAATTATCTGTCAAACCCGCTAATTCTTTTGGGTAAGCGCCCTCAAGTTGTGTTTGCTGGCCTGATTCAATAGCCTTTAAATCATTAATAACACGCCGCAATGGCGCCAGGCCCCAGCGTAATATCACGCTTTGTACTGCCAGTAATACTAAAGCAACCCCGATCAACCATCCCCAGAGTTTTTCTCTGAAATTTTGTACCTGCTTGTCATACACGTCCTTTCTTTCGCCTACGCTGAATGTATAACCATCATGTACGTCTTCACTTTCATCCCAGGTGACCCCCAGACTATAAACAAAAATTTCCAGGCCATCCGGCATAGTGGTTTGTTCGAAGCGGGAAGTGACGGGCGGTAATGCCCAGCGAAACAAAAAATTTTGCTCGATCATTGATGGTGAGCGCCAGATTTTCTTGGCATCATTACTGATTGCCTGGGCAAACAACTCCGATAACGGATTTGAGAAACTGATATGATCAGGCAATTTAAGGCCTTTGTCTTCGCCAATAATAGTGGCCGCTATCAAAGTATAAACATGCCCTTCGAGACGGTCTTGCACTGCGTTTTCTGCATTTTCACAAAACACCTTGTCGAGCGTCACGCCCGTCAGGCCTAAAAATGCGGCCAGCACGATACTTGCCGCAATCAAAAGCCGACTGTTGAGCGATATCATTGCTCATCACTCTGTTTTAATGTAAACCGGTAGCCTTTGCCGCGAAGCGTTTCAATAGGTGAATATGTGTTTTCCGGGTCAAGTTTTTTCCGTAGTCGACCGACGAAAACTTCAATTACATTACTATCACGATCAAAATTCTGATCATAAATATGCTCAGTCAATACCGTTTTTGAAATCACGTCACCACTGTGCGTCATTAAATATTCCAGTACACGATATTCATAACTGGTTAAATCAATCGTTTTGTCATCAACCTTCACTTCCTGTGAAGCCGTATCAAGTGTAATCGGCCCACATTGCATGATGGGCCGGGAAAGACCAACCGAGCGTCGCAATAATACTTTTACACGCGCCAATAACTCTTCCATATGGAAGGGTTTGACCATGTAATCATCCGCGCCGGCTTCCAGACCTTCCACTTTCTCCTGCCAACGTCCGCGGGCCGTTAAAACCAGAATCGGAAACTTTTTACCCTGCTCCCGCAACTGCCTGATAACCTCAATACCTTCTATTTTCGGTAAACCCAAATCTATAATGGCAGCATCAAATGGATATTCCAGCCCAAGATACAGACCTTCCTCTCCATCTTTTGCGGTATCAACGGCAAAATCAAGCGCCTTCAGACTCTTGTCTAATTGCTCACGCAATGGTGCCTCATCTTCAATAACTAAAATACGCATGTCGCCCCGGAATTAATCAATTTTATGCCCAACAGCATCATAATCTTAAATTAATCGGTTTTGAGCAAGCTTTACTTGATCAAAAAGTCTTGAGGGAAGAAGTTTCAGGAATAAACAGGGAATTAAGATGTAGAAAACCCGGAAGCCATAAACGAAGGGGGTGCTTATGATAGTGCTTCCAGGTTCCTACGGCTGCCTGGTGTAAATCAGATCATGTTTTGCACAATCTGCTACTCCAGGCTTTTTATCAAACCCACGGCTACAGGTTTAATACAAAATCGACCAGTGTCTCAATATCAGCGTCGCTGACACGAGGTGAGTATGGCGGCATTGGTATCTGCCCCCAATTTCCTTTCCCACCGGTTTTAACTTTCTTTATCAACTTGGCACGCATTTCTGCGTTACCTTTGTACTTGGCGGCAACATCTTTCCATGCCGGCCCAACCACTTTTTTCTCTACACTATGACAAGCCAGACAACCACTTTTCTTGGCTAAATCCAGGTTTGCAGATGCAAGTGGTGAAGCCATAATTAATACTAAAGATGTGATGAATAGGTGTTTTTTCATAATCGCTCCTGTTCAAGCCACAACAAATTTTATAACGTTGCAGCAAACTGCTAAATTGTAACCAGAGTTATAAAACTTCGCCCATCCACAATAACCATTTGTAACCAATGGTTTAGTGCCTGTTATGTTGGCCATTGCCAACGTTTCCACATCCTGAGAAGCATTCTGCCTGTGTTTACCTGAACGAAGGCTGAACAATACAAAATTAGTCAGGTATTCAGACTATTTTCCATTAAACCATTAATAACAGGGGAGACAACTGGATTTGCAGGCAACCTACACAGGCATTAACACTCAAGGCACTCAGCATTTAGCACCATTCACACCCCGTCATTCCGGCGCATGCCGGAATCCAGCGATGATGACAGAGGCGATACAGTACGACAGTTATGCGTAGTGGAAAATAACCCGATTGTAGAGGGTGCGGGGGTAGCCTGGATTCCGGCATGCGCCGGAATGACGATTGTAGTCAGCACTCAGCAGAAGTGAGTCTGCGCCAGTTTACTAAGTAAACTGTTTAATAAAGAAGGCAACAATAAAAAGCCGCTAGAGACTAGCGGCTTGTTCGATCCTCCCGTCAGCTGATTCAGCAAAGATCACGAAAGGACCTTTCGGATTGTTGCCACAGGAATGGCGTGTCTTTGCCCGTTTGAATCAGGTACAACCTATAATAGGCCTCGACCTTAAAATCGCAAATCAAGATTTTCTATGATAGACAGCGGATCGCAAAAAAATATTTTATATTATTTTTTGCTGATATTACATAAGCGCATTTACCGGTTAAAAAACAAGACCTATTTTACACGGGGAACACGGGGCGCACGGGGGAAACAATAGAAGATTATTTTATTGCCACGGAGGTCACGGAGGAAAATCTTTTTTTCTTTTTAATTTCCTTCCTTATTCTTTTCTCCGTGGCCTCCGTAGCAAAATTTATTTTTCTAATGTTTTCCCCGCGCGCCCCGTGTTCCCCGTGGAAAACTCATG
This sequence comes from Gammaproteobacteria bacterium, assembly GCA_030610155.1. GTDB lineage: Bacteria > Pseudomonadota > Gammaproteobacteria > SG8-11 > SG8-11 > JAADIM01. Next base: position 8,896 of record JAUWSG010000076.1, on the reverse strand, counting down.
GTTTTGACCTTGTATTATTTATGTTTCTTTTTTTGCTTCTGTTTTTTCTTTTTCTTTTTCTTCTTCTTTTTAATTGATTTACTGCCCATCACAATGACGATCACCAACACAATCACAGCGCCAATCAGAAAATAAATCCACTCGGGCAATGCCGTATTAGATATTTTACCCTCTACCAATTTTCCATCTACAAAATTAATCAAGTGTAAACGTTCAGTTTCCCTGTCTCCCGGCTTAAAGGTGATTTTCACCTTACCTTTTCCCGCATCCGTTAGAACTTCAAGTTCTTTCCCGTAATCCGGATCATGCAAATGTAACTTTGCCTTGTAAAGGCCCTGACTGTCCGTCATTTTTTGCGCAATAAACTTTCCTTCCAGCATCACCTTTACACTACTATTGGCAATACCCTTCTTTTGTTTATCCAAAACATAACCCTGCAGGGTATAGCGGTGATCTGCCTCATGTTCACTGAATGCAACATTTGTAAAACCGAACAACATCAAGGCACTCATTGCAGTCAAGCGAATAAAAAAGTATATATTCATATAATCTCCCAATACTCCGGATAGTAATAATTAAACAAGGCGATCATCCAACACGCTACAGTCTGGTCATGCATTTTCAAACATGACAACATATTTCAAAGTATTTAACTCAGGATTTATCATCTCACATTTACATCCTTATAAAAATAATTTTTCATCACAAAATTTATTGATTTTCAAATTAGCAGATTCGTGACTACACTTCTATTTAATACAAGACAATTTCCGATACTACCAGGCCAAATAATTTGAGAAATATTATTATCAAGCTGCTTGAATTTCCCCGGGTGCTTTTGCAGGACAACCTGAGTATAAAAATTGACTCCTGTCCCCACAGCTGCTTTTATTGCAAAGACGATAAGATTTGTCAGGAATGTCATGACGAATCAGAGTGCGAATGGCTATACAGGAATGATTATCGTGCAGAACTTGATAAAAAGGGTCTCGAACAATTAGTTCATGAACTGGAATTTGTAATTTTATCTGTTCAGGCCCTGATCGCACAATGGCAGCACGAGAGTCTGAGTTGCCAATGTGAAACATGTGAATGGCTACGTAAGACCCAGGATATATTTGATGAATTACATCAACCAGGACGACAAACAACATCAGTTAAGAAAAATAATTCAGCAGACACCACTTATAACCCTCTCCAGCAATAAACAGGCCGAACCAAACAGATAAAGCTAACCCGGCATATCAAGACAATCGCGTGGGATAGGTAACCCGGCGATCAAACAACCCTGATAGGATGGACCTTTAGGGAACAAAGCATACAAGCGCTTCTGACTACCTTTTTCAGGGCCTAATTTTTTCACCAGCACCTTCGCCAATACTCTGACGTTAGGGGTCAGTCCGAATTCATCATAATGCTCACGCAAAGAATGAATTATTTCCCAGTGATCATCTGTTAATTCAATACCCTCACCCTGCGCAATCGACAATGCCGTTTCTTCAGACCAGTCGTCCAGGCCAAGTAAGTGGCCATTTGAACTCTCATCTTCTGATTGATCGCCGGTAATGAATTTCATGATATCAGGGCACATATTGACTCCTTTTTAACTGAAGGGGAAAACAATTACATTCTGACATCCTGAAGAATGCTTATACAACATTCTGCCATAGTTACCAGTTTATACAATATTCATTTACAGCCTAAAAGCCTGTTGCAGGCATGGTTATTAGGCAGTTTTACTCACATAGCCGTGAACCTTAAAAGACCATATCACCGCAAAGGCGCCAAGTGCGCAAAGAATATCGAACTGATATTGAAAACCTTCAGATTGGCTTACTTAATATCCATGCCCTATTAATTTATTACAATGGGCCATAAACCCTGATCTCATTGAAACATTTTTAAATTTAATCTTTCTTTGCGCTCTTTGCGCCTTTGCGGTGAATCAGACCTTCACAAACTTAGTCTCTGGTCGCGGTAAAAATTGCCCGTTTTGGTGCAGGATGTCCCTCGATAGTCAGACTGCTATTTCCCGGATCAAGAAAATCAGACAAGGACTCAAACTCCATCCATTGTGTTGCCCGTTGCTCTGCAAACGATGTCTGGTTTAGATCAACAAGCGATATATTTTTAAAGCCACATCGCCGCATCCATGATTGCAATGTTAAACAGGACGGTATGAACCAAACATTGCGCATTTTTGCATAACGTCCTTCAGGCACCAGTACCTCTCCTTCTTTGCCGTCAATCACTAACGTTTCAAGAACCAATTCTCCCCCCTCTCGCAAACAGGACTTGAGCTGGTAGAGATGATCCATTGGCGAGCGTCGATGGTAAAAAACGCCCATTGAAAACACAGTATCAAAAGCATTCAGGCCTTCAGGCACATCGTCAATATTGAGTGGTAAAACATGTACTGCGGGGTTTTTTATATAATGCTGTAACATCTGGAACTGCATGACATATCGCAAAGTCGGATCTATGCCCAGAACTAAACGAGCGTCTTCACCTGCCATACGCCAACAGTGATAACCACTGCCACAACCCACATCCAGAACCAGGCGGTCTTTCAGTGGTTGAATTTGATCTTTAAGACGATTCCATTTCAGATCCGAGCGCCATTCTGTATCGATATGAATACCAAATAGTGTATACGGCCCCTTGCGCCATGGCATCATGGAGCGCAACAACGAGTTCATTACCTGTCGGCTCTGATCATCACAATCTGTTTCAAGACCAACACGTATACTGTCCGAACATAAATCCACAGACGACGCTTTTATCGCTGGAAGCTGACTTAATATATCCAGCCATTTATCCAGATCACCATGCCCTGATTCAAAGATCAGTTCATGTGTTTTTTCTGACAAAACATCAGCCCAGCCATTTAATGGGGTATCACCCATTAATTCGTATAAAGAAGAAAAATCTATCATTTAATAGCAATTATCGAGACAAAATTAAAACTCTGAAACCAGACATACACATGTTTGAATCCAACAGCTCCAAGCCGGCCCAGGTGTATCTCCAGCGTTTCCGGGATCAACACATTTTCCAGCGCGGTTCTTTTCTGGCTAATCTCCAGATCTGAATAGCCGTTTATTTTTTTAAAGTTATGATGCATATTGATCTGGAATTGCTCTTCTTCTTTGTCTTTAAAGCTGATTTTTTCAGAGAGCACCAGAATCCCGCCAGACACCATAGCCTGGTAAATATTTTTCAGTACATCTGAACGTTTTTCAGGTGCAACAAATTGCAAAGTGAAATTCAGAGAAACGACAGACGCCTTTTCAAGAACGATATCCTGAATGTCTGAACAAATAATTTCAACAGGTATATTTCCTCTGTCATTTTTCACATTTTCGGCACAACGCGCCACCATCGCATTTGAGTTATCGACCGAAATAATTTTGCAATTGTTTTTCTTAATACGATGTCGCATTACCAGCGTAACAGCACCTGTTGAGCACCCCAAATCATAGCAATGACTATCATCCTGGGCATATTGCTCTGCTAACACACCAATCATGGATATAATGGCATCATAACCGGGCACTGATCGTTTTATCATATCATTAAAAACAGTTGCCACATGCTCATCAAAAACGAAATGACGAGTTTCATTCATTGGTAAAGCAAAAATATCATCTTTGGGGGAATTATTTTTCACCTTTATATTTTCCGTATATGATTTTCACACAAAAATAAAAACACGAGATAACACGCCAGGCACGACTATGCACTAATGAGAAACGAAAACCCGGGAAAATCAAAATAAAGTCTGTGAGTATTAAACTGCTTTGCTATCATCTGTAACGTGTATGTCCAGATGACCAGTATTCGCTTCCTGCCAGCGTTTAACCCAGGGCAATATTTGTTCCATAGGAATAGGACGACATATATGATAACCCTGTGCATTATCACAATCCAGAATATCAAGCAGATTCAGGGTCTCGGCTGATTCCACACCTTCTGCAGTTACTTTCATCCCCAGATTATGTGCCAGATCAATAGTGGAACGCACAATAACAGCGTCATTGTCATCTTTTTCCATATCCATAACAAATGACTTGTCAATTTTCAGATCTGCAACCGGCAACTTCTTTAAATAGGCAAGTGATGAGTAACCGGTACCAAAATCATCGATGGAAACAGATATACCCATTGCATCCAGCGTCTCTATAGTTTCCTGTGTCCTGGTTGTGTCAGCCATAATAACACTTTCGGTCAGCTCAAGCTGTAAATACATTGGGTCGACGCGATGCCTGAGTATAAGCTCATTTAATTTATTTAGAAATTTCCGATCCTGAATATTAAGTATTGATACATTCACTGCAATATTAAATTTCAACCCATGGTCCTGCCAGGTTTTAAAATCAGTTAATGCTCGATTAATAACCCAGTCCGTCAGGGCAATGATTGAATCACCCAGTTCTACAATAGGGACAAACTGATCCGGCGGCAATAAGCCATGCTCCGGATGGTCCCAGCGGACCAGCGCTTCAACACCTGTCACTTGTCGGTCACTGACGCGAATTTTGGGTTGATAGTGTAAAACCAGCTCGTCTTCTTTTATGGCCCTCGGTAAACCACTTATAAGTGCCAACCGTTGAGGGGTGTTAATATCATTATCTTCATTATAAACAGCCACCCCTATTCCAGCCTTTTTCGCATAATACATTGCAACATCTGCCCTGCGCATTAGCACACCGCTATTGTTACCATGTAGTGGATAAGTTGCGATGCCAATACTCGCATCAACCAGCAGGCGCATACCTTCAAGCTCAAAATGCTCCTGAACGACAGCACGCACCTTGCCCGCAACAATGACTGCATTTTTAATAGAATCTGCTGACTCCAACACCAAAGCAAATTCATCGCCTCCGAGTCTTGCCACCAGGTCACTTTTCGGTAACATTTTCAATAATCGCCCACCAAGTTGTTTAAGCAATAAATCTCCCACTTTATGCCCCAGTGAATCGTTAATCTCCTTAAACCTGTCCAGATCCAGTAACAATAAAAAAAATGATTTTTTATTAGCGCTCGCCGTTTTGAGTTTATCATCAAGGTATTCAAACAATAACTTTCTGTTGGGTAACTTTGTTAACACGTCATAATGCGCCTGGTACTCCAACGCCCGGGTTTTTTCATTCAAACTATCTGCCATCTTATTAAAGGCCACTGACAATGATGACAACTCGGTATATTTAGGCACATCTGCGCGCACATTTCTGTCACCACCCTCCAGACGAGTAATTGCTTTTTCCAGGCTTTCTAATGGGCGCATCATTAATTTGGAAAAATATACCACGGTAATTATTGTTAATATGGTTGCCAGTAAAAACGCTAAAATAAACCGTTTGATGACACGATCAAGCGGCGCCAAACCTTCGGCAACTGGCTGTTCGACAATAACCCACCAGCGGTGGACCGGATCGAAACGGCTAACACCTGCTACTTCTTCTCCGTCAAGGCTTTTGTAAATCAGCAGTTCCTGCTGAACATCTCCTACAAACATTGTCAGCGGCACTGTTGATTGAGCAAGGTTTAATCCGGAAAGCACCAGACTGGGGTCAGTATGGGCAACAAGCTTTAAAGATTCATCTACAACATAAACATAACCACTTTCTCCAACTCGTAATGATTGCACTGTGTCCCACAACCATTTGAGATTGACGACTGTTATCAATGCCTGTTCATCTCTTACATTGGATATTATTGGTGTTGCAATACGAATTTTCGGTTCCAGGTATTCAGAAAATGTGATCGGCCCAGTAACATGTTCGCCGAGCATAGCATCCTGAAATAACTTATCATTTCCAAAATGACGCAGCTCTATATCACCAAAACCTCGCATACGCGAAACACGCCTGAGTTCTTTGCCATTTTTGTCTATAACACTGACTTCTTCGATTTCAAAGCGTGTATTCAGAAGCCGATATAACAGCTTATCTGATTGTGTGTTGACCTTATTCAGATCAGAGGTAAATGCTGCAGAAATAACGTCCAGCTCAATTAAAACAGGCAGGAAAAAGTTGCCAATTTCATTTGTGGTACGGAATGCAACCTCGCTTAACTGACTGCTTTTTGTTTTTATCAACTCATCACGGGATCCGCTGTATGTCAGTATTCCCCACAACAATATTGAAATGAACTCCAGAGACAGGACCAGTAAAATAATTTTATTGGCTATTTTGCGCGGAGTTCTGATAGAAATTTTGTTCATTTGGTTGTCGTTATATACTCATTGACCTGATGCCGTGTAATTTCTGTCAATTCGATCCCCTGCTCTTCCATGACCCCCTTGTTTATTGTATAAATAAATTTCTTTGGTGTTTCAAAAGGGATCCTGGCCGGCGCCACACCTTTTATGATTTTATCTGCGAGGCGGGCCGCCTGGGCACCCATATCATAAAAATGTGCACCATAGCTGGCCAGCGCACCTTTTTCCGCTAATGGCCGCGAGTGCGTCATTAAGGGCAATTTCAAACGCTTAACATTCGGTAATATGATTTCCTTCATGGCATTATCAATAGGTGCAGTAGGTACTGTTAGCATCGCATCCACTTCACCGGGTTTAAGGTTCTCCATGACATGAAGAATCTCGTCCCGACTACTGACTGCTCTGGCATCAATGACAAGACCTTTTTTCTCGGCCATTTTCTGTGCACGTTTTACACCGATGCGTGAAGGCGCAATTTTTTTGTAATAAAGAATCAGGATTCGTTTTATATCGGGGAGCAGTTCCTGCATGACTTCAACTCGTTTCCCCGATAACTCGGCATTAAGATTATCGACACCTGTTACATTCCAACCAGGGTCCCGTCGACTTTTGACCAGGCCACGTTCAATGATTGCATTAATATAAAGCACAACAACTGGCACGTTCTTGTCAACGACCAATTTTTTCATTGTGTCCGCTTCCAGCCCACCCGCGGCTACCAGTAAATCCACATCCTGATCCAGAAGTTCTTGCACCAGTTTCTTCAATTCCGGTCTTTTGTTTGTGGCATTTCGGATAATGTATTGAATAGACTCACCGCTCTTGTAACCCAGCTTACCCAGCTCGTCTTTAAACCCATCTACCTGGGGTTGTCGTGAATCACCGAACAACACGATGCCAACGGTTTTTACATCAGCACTTTTTCTGGAATCACAACCAGGTAAAATGAAAATTAAACTTGAGAACAAAAACAATAAACCAGCAGCAAAAAATTCTTTTACACACCCTTGAATATTCATATTGGCGTCCTGTCTAAATTAGGCATTCGATACAATTCACACCTGATGGCGCATTATGTTAATTTTTTGCGGGAAAATATGCGCTGTTATCTATATCGGTTTGAAAACATGAAAGTTTATTTTTGAGAATGAAATTTATCCATATTAAAATATAGATAATTTCTTTATATATCAGGTACTTTTCGCACTATAGACCAGGTATTTCCAGCTCACCTTGCCTGGCACACGTATGCGGGCTGATCACCCTGTTTGAGTAATACTGATTGGCTGATTATTATCTTCAATATTGCTTAATGCAGCAGGGAGCGTCACTGTGAACGTAGAACCTCTTCCGTATTGGCTGACGACAGCAATATCGCCGCCCATCATACGACAAATCTGGCGGCTGATTGTCAAACCCAGTCCCGTGCCCCCATATTTACTGGCTGTAGATGAATCCGCTTGTGAAAAATCAACAAAAATTAAATCCCGTTGCTCTTCTGCAATACCGATACCGGTATCAATGACGCTGAAACTTATAAACTCTTTCCCCTTATGTTTAATGCGTCTGACATCAAGCGAAATCAAACCATTATCTGTAAATTTACTTGCATTGCTTAACAGGTTAAGCAATACCTGTTTAAGTTTCAGTTTATCGCCCCTGACATCACCTGGCGCTTTTGGTAAATTAACAGAAAACTTATTATTATTTCTATTCATAAGAGGAATAACGGTTTGTTGCACATCTTCAACCAGAGACTGAACACTGAAATTCTCTAAAAAAAGCTCCATTTTACCTGCTTCAATCTTGGATAAATCAAGAATATCGTTAATCAATGTGAGCAAATGTGCGCCCGATGAACTGATTTTCTCCAGGTCAGGAAGGTATTCTTGCTGCTCATTATCTTCCACTTCGTCTTTTAGTAGCTCACTGTAGCCAATAATTGCATTCAATGGCGTTCTCAGCTCGTGGCTCATTTTAGCCAGAAACGAGCTCTTGGTAAGATTGGCCTTCTCCGCCTCTTCCTTGGCAACACGCAACTCTTCCTGTGCAATTTGCTGTTCCAGGGTCACGCTTATCCAACTGCCTATCAAATTAACAAGGTCAATATCAGTTTTTGAAAATGGTATCTGTCGCGCTTTTAAGCTTGAGAAATTCAATGTTCCGTATTTTTTTCCATGAATCCAGATCTGTGTCGCAACATAGGATTCAAGGTGAGAGAACTCATAACATTTATTATTTCGATATATTGATTCAGCAACATTGTTGATTGCAATGGGTTTATCATCTGCAAAAGCGATCTTGCAGAATGTCTGATCCAGAGGGAGAACAGCGCCATCCTTCAAGGAAAAATTATCTATCGTTGAATACACCTTCAATACTTTATTGGTATTATTTTCCTGGTCAATCTTGCAAACCTTGCCAATATCCGTTGCCAAAAACCGGCAACCCAATTGTAACATCTCGTGGATCTGTTCATCGGGTGTGACCCCCATCATCGCAGATACCTTGTACAATGAACGAATACGGTCCCCTTGCTCCATCAAGGCATCTTCTGTTTTACCGGTTCGACGCACCACAAAAATAGTAAACCCGGCCAATAAAATCGCAACAGAACCGAGCAATAATATTAATAACAAACTTCTGTCACTATCTTCTGTTACCTGAGCAAGG
>JAUWSG010000227.1 GCA_030610155.1 Gammaproteobacteria bacterium | reverse complement strand
ATTATAAACATAATGTTATGGAGTATAGTTAATGAAAATTCTTTATTTCTTGTGATTGTGTGAATCATGTCCGATAACAATACGTATATAAGTGATATAAATAATAATGGATTTTCACTCAGCATGAATTATGCGTTAAGCAAAAGGGCTCCATGCATGCACACCCATTTTGGTTCGCAATATATTAGTGCGAAGTGCCATATGTTTGTGTGGGTTTAATAAAATATGTCTTCAGCTAATATCCAGTCTGAAACAAAAAGCCGTTATTCGTTATGGTTTGTCCTGATATTGTTCGGGCTCACCGCGGTTGTCTTGATTTGGAACACTAAAAATCGCCTTGTCGAAATCGAGCGCCAACATCATCAGCTATTGGAAAATTCTGTTAAAGGAACGTCACGCGCAATTTCATTGAAGTTAAATGAGCTCAGGCGCGCAGTCAGGTTGTTCGGGGAGCGCGAGGCGGATTTATTACTGGAACTTGTCAGGGTAGAAGAAAATTTTGATGTTTATGAAGAAATAATAGAAAACGTCAAAAGTGTTTTCCCCGAGGCATTTGCAGTCACACTGGCCGATAGTAAAGGTGAGCCGTATATTGAGGATTTTGACGGTTTTATAAGCCTGCAATGTCTTGTTGATATTAAACAATACGCACGCACGGGTCATCCGGTTGAGCCCTATTTGCATACCAATCCCTATGGCTACCACATTGATATCATGGTCAAGTTCGACCTGAATGAGACAACGCCGGTCATCTTTTTTATCAGTTTTCGGCCGGAAGTGATTGTTGAGCTACTGGCTAATAACCAGTTATTTCAACATGAGATGATACTCACTCATTTTGAGAAACCCAAACTGGTCGAGATAACGGCAGCAGGTTCACGCAAGATACTTGATGAGAAAGAGATGTTTCTCACTGATGAGCAAGAGAAAGGCATCGTTTATTCTGAAGAGGTTAAAGGTGCGCTATGGAAGCTGGTCTATGTGTCTGATAATGATATGTTCGCTTTCAAAAAACAAATCTGGATAGAAACCGGAACTGAATTATTCGTGTTATTGTTGTTCAGTGTTTTTATGTTGCGACAATTGTCGCGTTCAGAATTTCATATAATGCAAGCCCGTCGGGTGGCAGAAAATGCTAATCAATCAAAAAGTGATTTTTTGGCCAATATGAGTCATGAAATCCGTACCCCTTTGACGGCCATTATCGGGTTTGCGAATACCTTGATGGACAAGGAGCCATCGACGGCTGAGCGTAATAGTGCGGCGAAGACCATCATACAAAATGGCCAGCATTTGCTAAGCCTGATTAATAATATCCTCGATTTGTCGAAAATTGAAGCGGATAAACTGGAAGTTGAACGGGTTTCGATATCGCCATTTCAAATAATTTCTGAAATAGAATCCTTGATAAAACCGCAGGCAGATAAAAAAGGGCTGATGTTTAGCCTGGATTATTGTTTACCGTTGCCTGCAAGAATTAATAGTGATCCAACGCGATTAAAGCAAATCCTGATTAATCTTTGCGGTAATGCATTAAAATTTACAGAGGAAGGTAAAATTACCTTACGGGTTTCGTTTGAGCAGGAAGCGAAGGCACTGCGTTTTGATGTGATTGATTCTGGCATCGGGCTGACCAGAAAACAGACCGAGACGATTTTTGAAGAATTTACCCAGGCAGATACCTCAACAACCCGGCAATATGGTGGCACAGGCCTGGGCCTTTCCTTGACGCGGCAGCTGGTACATCTGCTGGGGGGGGACTTGTCGGTGTCCAGTGAATATGGTGTTGGCAGCCAGTTTACTTTATCTGTTGAGACCGGCTTAACCAATAATGTTGAAATGATCAGTGATGAAAAGCAAATACCCGCGAGTTTTGATTCACTTGCGACTGAACAAATGGCTACATTGTCGGGTTCAGTGTTGCTGGCTGAAGATACACTGACTAACCAGGAATTGTTTTCTATTTATATTAATAAAATCGGACCCAGGCTAACCATCGTCAATAATGGAAAGCAGGCCGTTGAACGTGCCCTTAATGAAGAATTTGATTTGATTTTGATGGATATGCAAATGCCTGTTATGGATGGCGTTGAAGCGGTATCCATTCTGCGGGATAAAGGTTGTCAGGTACCCATTGTCGCGTTAACAGCAAACGCGATGATAGAAGACCGGGAACGCTGCCTGGCAGCAGGGTTTGATCATTTTCTGACTAAACCTATCCAGCAATCAGAGCTGCATGCCAAAATGGCAGAAATTCTGCCCGTTAAAAATGAGGGTGATGCCGTGCCCCTCAGGTCAAGCATCATTGATAACGAGCCGGAATTGCATGATATTGTCATGCGCTTTATTGCGAACTTGCCTGAGACGCTACACGAAATGCAGCAGGCTGCATATCAGCGAAACTGGGAAGGATTAAAAGCATTATTGCATCAACTGGTCAGCACCAGCGGGGGCCTGGGTTACCCGGATGTAGTGAAATTGACCAGAGATATTGAAGCCCATTTAAGAGAGCAAAATTATGATCCTGTCGATATGTTGTTATCTGAGTTGATGGATTTGTCGGATAGAATAACAATTGGCAGGCCTCAGGTTATAAATAATTCATACCAATAAGCCGTCACTTACGCCATAATTCCTGTTATTTGAAATCGGGTCATCTATGGCAAAAATCAAAAATATATATAGCTGTACTTCCTGTGGCTCCCAGTTCCCAAAATGGGCAGGTCAATGTGATGAATGTAAAGCCTGGAACTCAATAATAGAAACTGTGTCTGATTCGCCTGGTAAGGAGCCCAGTCACCCACGGTTCAGTGGTTATGCAGGTGATGCCCAGGTTCAAAATCTGGATGAGGTTGAATTAGATAGTGAACAGCGCTTTACGACCGGGCTCGGTGAATTTGACCGTGTATTAGGGGGTGGCCTGGTAAAAGGCTCTGTTGTCATGATTGGTGGTGACCCGGGCATTGGGAAATCAACGCTACTGTTACAAGCCATGGCTGCGCTTGCAGATACTTCACCTACACTTTATGTAACCGGTGAGGAGTCACCCCAGCAAATCAGTTTACGTGCACAGCGCCTCGGTATGAAGAGCCAGAAAATACGCTTGCTGGCGGAAACCAATGTTGAACGCATTTTAAAGCTTGCTCAAAAGGAAACGCCCCGGGTTATTGTTATAGATTCAGTGCAAACAATTTACACAGAGTTTTTACAATCAGCGCCGGGCAATGTGGCACAGCTCCGGGAAAGTACGGCTATGTTGGTGCGTTTTGCCAAACAGACCGGGACATCATTATTTCTTGTCGGGCATGTTACAAAAGAGGGTACCTTGGCCGGTCCGCGTGTACTGGAACATATGGTGGATACGGTCCTGTATTTTGAAGGCGATAATAACAGTCAGTTTCGTGTATTACGTGCGGTAAAAAACAGGTACGGTACCGTAAATGAGTTGGGTATGTTTGCCATGATGGAAGATGGCTTACATACGGTCTCAAACCCATCAGCGATCTTTTTGTCGAGTCATGATTCATCGGTATCAGGCAGTGTTATTACTGTGACAAAGGAAGGGAGCCGGCCGTTACTGGTCGAAGTGCAATCGCTGGTTGATGAAAGCCCATTGCCGAATCCAAGGCGAGTCACGGTGGGCCTGGAACAAAACAGATTGACGATGTTATTGGCCGTATTACACCGCCATGGTGGTATTGCCACATTTAATCAGGATGTCTTTGTTAATGTTGTCGGGGGGATGCGTATATCTGAACCGGCAGCGGATTTACCGACCCTGCTATCCATTATTTCCAGCATGAAAAACCGGCCCTTGCCAAAGGGTCTGATTGTGTTTGGTGAAGTGGGTCTGGCCGGGGAGATACGACCGGTACAAAATGGCCAGGACCGTTTGCGTGAGGCAGCAAAACACGGTTTTCAAAAAGCCATCATCCCGGCAGCCAATGCCCCTAAAGAAAAAATAAAAGGCCTGGAAATTATCGCAGTTAAAAGACTTGCCGATGCAGT
>JAUWSG010000059.1 GCA_030610155.1 Gammaproteobacteria bacterium | reverse complement strand
AGAGGATGGCGGCGAATGGGGAAAAACTCTTTACGATTTCCTGCAAAGTCAGACGGTCAGGGATGTCTACCAGAAACATGGGTTGCAGGAGATATAAGACCTTTTACCACGGGGGACACGGGGCGCACGGGGAAAAGAGTTTAAAAATTAAAAACCATGTTGGGCCACGGACGAATACATGGATGTATGAAGGTAGGGCAACGCAGGACGCAGTTGCCTACAGGGATGTAGGTAAGGGGCGATAGCAGGACGCGGTAGCTTTGCCGAGGTTACGGAGAAAGTTTTTTTCTTTAAGTCCCCTCTCCCCTCTGGGGAGAGGGTTAGGGTGAGGGGGCGGACTAGAGTCAGGAAGCTAAATCCGACACCGCCCCCTCATCCTAGCCTTCTCCCCAGAGGGGAGAAGGAACTTAAAACAAAAAAGGTTTTTCTCCGTGACCTTCGTGGCGAAAATTGTTTTTAACAAAAATGTTTTTCCTCGTGCGCCCCGTGTCCCCCGTGGTAAAAGGTCTTGTCTTTCGGTCCTATCACTTGAAATTGATAAACATCGCAGAGGTCCAGACCTTGGCGTCGTCGATTTGTCGTGCCGCCAGGTAGACGGGGCGGAATCCATGCGGGCCATTATCGGCGGAGACAGACAGGGAGCCAGTAACATCACGCGGCATCGCCTTGTCACTTAATCGTTCGATGGCCAGAAACAGGTCTGTACCGCCCAGTTCTTTTCGATGTGTACCTTGTTCGATTAATTCCTTGCCCGTTATTTCCCAGCAAAAACTTGGGCAGTGGACAAAGGGGTTGCCATCGAGTGGATTACCGACCTTGACGTAACCGTCGATGGTACCTTCTACCTTTATTGTGCAATTGGCCAGGTTGCTGATGTCAATTTCAACCGTGTCGGCGTCACCATAGGTATCGGAGCGGAACCCGATCGTGGTGGGGCCTGCCCGCCAGCAGTTTTCTTCCTGGTGCTCAAACCCGTGTCCACTGAAATGGTTAATTATACCGTTGGTAATTGTGATCTTGCCTTTCCAGTCGGCCCAGCGATAACGATCGCGAATACGTGCACCGCCCCAGCGAATACGGATATTTCTGTCGCAATAGCCTGCTTCTTCCTGAAGGTTACGTTTCCAGAAACAGCCGGTGTGGTCAAAGGCAGCAATCTCATCCCAGCCCAGGTCACCCAGAAATCGATAGTTGATTTGAGCATCACCGCCATGTTCGAACTCATCGCCTTGAATAAAATTATTGCAGTCAGTCAGGCCGACCAGGCGTTCGCCGGTTGTGGCAAAGGTATGGCGTGCGCGTAATGCTTTGCCGATCGTTTCTCGCGTAAGCTCGTTGGCAATGATGCCGGTCACACCGCCTTTCGTGCCAAACACGGCGGTACCCGGTACACCTCCGCCACAACGCCCGCGGTGCTCATCGCCATTTGCCGAGGCGCCGAGTTTATAGCCTTTTTTCATTGTGTCTTCATATAACCAGGGGAAGTGCCCCCAGGCAGACTCGATTTCTACCAGTTTTTCCAGCTCCGGATGGTGCCAGTCCAGGTTACAACGCCGCCCGCCCACATGGGGCATTAACAGGTGGCCTTCCGGGTCATGCGCATAGGTCGCATAAAGTTCTTCCAGTGGCCAGGCGCCCGCTTGCAGACTGTCGCCGGTCATGTCTTCATTCCATTCAAATGACCGGCAAACATCGCCATTTTTATCGAATGGAAATTCAGGCGTATTACCATGCAGAAAAATAACATTATGGTCGCCGCCCGCGCAGGAATTTCCACACCATTCAGTACCTGGGTAACATACAAATTCGTTGTCTACATTTAATGAATGGCATAACTTGACGGCTTTTTCCCAGCGTTTTTTTGTGATCTGGAAATCGTTTGCGGTGTAACCCAGGACATCCAGCCCGGCCACATCTCTGCCATAAGTAAGGTTATAAGTTGTATTATTTGTGCCGACAGTATCGTCGGAATGCACATGCAGATCGCCAAAATAATTACGTTTGAAATTCAGATCATTTTCAATCGTAATATAAAAACGACATTCAGGCACAGCTGGATGGGCAGGCATTGATGCGCGTATTTCCAGTTCGCCGGTAGCAGAGGTTGGTAAGTCTACCGGGGCGACAGCCCAGCCTTTTTTGTTAAGTTTGATCGTGTCCGATAAAACTTCTTTTCCATTCATGACGGCAACCAGCTGAATCTCGCTGCCAATATTCCAGCAGGTGTTGCCCCATTCATCTTCTGCACGCACACGCAAAGTAACAGGTTCATTAGTCTTAACAAGTCGTGAAGCCACCATTTCAATTTTTGCCGGGACGCCGGAAACGACGTCGAAGACAATATCGCCGGGGATTGCGGCAAAACGGGACGTACCCAACGGGTCGACATAACAACGAAATTGAAAACCTTCTTCAACAAAAGTTTGTATGCGTGTACCCGGGCTGCCGGATCGTCGATCGCCCAGGCGGATAATAATATGGTCACCCGGTTTAAGAAATCCATCAACGGTGTCAATAATGACCGCTTTCTGAAAAGGCCGTTCATGGCCCTTTTGGTCAAAACGGACTTTAAGTGACTGGACGGTAGCGGGGCTTTGGCCAGGCACCAGAGGGCCTGCCTGATATTCGGCAGAGATATAATTTGCTGCTGTCGGGTCGCTGGTTTGGAAAAGTGCCCAGTCAGAATAAAACTTGAAGGTGGCTTTAAGCCAGGCGCCATCGGCAATACCGGATGCACCTACTTCGTAGTCGAGAATGATTTCCTGCCAGGAGCCTGCGACCAGTTCTTCTATATTACAGGTCACCTTGCCTAAAAAAGACATATCCTTTGTTTTTGCATAGAGACCCTGAGGGGCGATGTAGTCACCCAATTTTTCTTTAAGCTCAGACTCAGTCATTTTTTTCATGGTATTTCTCTCAAGGTCGCGCGCTGTTATTAATTTTCAGGTGAATTGCGTTATGGGCAATATGGCCAAGTTATTGATTGTCAGGAATAAAACGTTATTATTTGCAAATCATATTAGCGTTGACTTATTTGAGTCAGTCAATACTTTACTTGGGCGCTGCGTTTGGTTATAAAATATACTGTTTGTAGCTGTATTGCAGACATAGTGGGGCAGCCAATTTTGTAAATTATTATTTCCCGCTAACATCAACAAATTTTAATTATAAAAACACACAGGGATGAACTTCTAATGACAACATGGGCACATAAGGAAGATCTGTCAGCTAGCCGACAACGTCCTACAATCCTGGACGACATATCTGTTAATACACGGGACCGGTTTTGGTTCAACCGGCCTTTCGATTTTTTATCCAGCATCGACCCCCTGGATAAGCAAACCTTGCTTGATATTGGCGAAAAACGTACGTTTAAAAAAGACGAGATAATATTCAATGCCGGGTCGCTGGTAGATAATGTTTTTTTTCTGCTGGATGGTCGTGTCAAAATTTTCCAGCTTTCTCCCATCGGCAAGGAAGTTATCTTATGGTTTTGTTTTTCAGGCGATATTTTTGGATTGGCAGAAATGCTGCAGAGTCAGCGCCGGGAAGTATATTCACAGGCTTGTTCTGATGTCGATGTGTTGGTGATAGATAAAAACCGTTTCAAGGAATTTTTACTCCAGCACCCCGCCGTTGCGCTGAAGGTTGTTGATTGGCTTTCCTGCCGTTTGCGGGAGCTGGGGGATGTGTTGTTAAATCTGGCGGCGGATGATGTAACGTCCCGTGTGATTAAATTGATCGCGCGACTGAGCGCACGTTATGGCAAACAACTTGAGGACGTCATTCATCTGGATATTCCTCTGACCCATCAGGAAATGGCGGATATGATTGGCGCAAGTCGACAAACAGTGACGGCTGTATTGGGCAAGCTAAAGCGCGACGGCGCCTTGCGTATTGAAAATCGTGCCATCTATATACAAAGTCCTGACTGGATTGAGTCTATTGCTCAGTCAAGCTCACGACCACCCGATTCTGGCGAGAAATTTTTTACAGGTTGATACTTTAGAACGTTGATAAATTGGTTTGTCTGGTTTTGCGGCAGGTATAAAAACTTTATTTGCTTAAGGGTATTAAAAGAGGTTCGAGCGAGCCGTTTGTCAGTCAGCGGACAGACGTGTATGCTCCAAAAAATAGATCCTTTAGTTTTTTTACAGGGATTTCCTGTATCAAGGTCATTCTATAATCTAAACTGGGTCTAGCAAATAAAAAAGGGTGTATCGTGGCGACATCAAGTCATGTGGGTGGAGATGAGTTAATTATTGAAGACGTCCATTTTTCTTATGGGTCTGTACCCATATTTGATGGCATGTCTATCAGTGTTAGCCCTGGCGAGTTTCTATCAATTCTTGGGCCATCTGGTTGTGGTAAAACAACTTTCCTGAATTTACTTTCCGGTTTTCTAAAGCCTGATGCAGGCTCAGTCCTTTTGCGCGGTGAACCCATTGAACCGGAAGACCCTCACTTCGGTTATGTGTTTCAATCTGCGACTCTTTTCCCCTGGTTATCAACAGTTGAAAATGTGGAGTTTGGTTTACGCATGGCCGGTAAGTTGACACCGGAACAACGCCGTGAAAAAGCAATGCATTATCTGGATATGGTAGGTCTGAAAGGCTTTGAAAATTATTTGCCAATTCGTCTTTCGGGGGGAATGCAGCAGCGAGCTTCTTTGGCGCGTGCGCTGGCAATGGAGCCACGATTATTATTAATGGATGAACCTTTTGGCGCGCTGGATGCCATCACCCGCGAAATAATGAATGATGAATTATTACGTCTTTGGGATGAGCTGGGTCAAACCGTTGTGTTTATTACACATGATATTGATGAAGCAATTTATTTGTCCGACAGGGTGTTGGTATTAAATTTACCACCTCGCGGGGTTTTTAAAACCTTGAATAATGATTTGCCTCGCCCTCGTAGCGGACCAACGACACGCACAGCCGATCTGTTTTGGCAATATAAAAAAGAACTTATTGATGATATTTCACAAGTGTCTGCACTAAAGAAAAAAGTGCAGGCTGCACAAATGAATTAAGAATTACAAGCATGCAGTAGATTAAAGGGACTTAAAAAGTAGTTGGTATAATAATTAGAGCATTTAAGAACTCAAGGTCAGGACTATAACGAATAAGGAGCATAGCGATGAGAAAATCTTTTCATTTTATCTTGTATTCCCTGTTGGCAATGTTAATGACTGTCTTGTGGGGGTGCAGTGAAGACAAGTCGGGAGTTAGTTCACCTCCTATGGGATCAAATCAGGAAGATGCCAGGCCAGCGAAACTGCGTATTGGTTGGGTGTTTGCTATGGCCAATGCCCCTGCGCTTGTTGCAAAGCAGAAAGGGTATTTTAAAGACGAAGGTCTTGATGTTGATATCGTCTCGTTCACCAGCGGCCCAATTGTCCACCAGGCACTGGCTGCGGGCGAGCTTGACATGGCCTATATCGGTTCACCGCCGGTTTATCACTGGTATTCACGTGGACTGAAGAGCCAGATTATTGCCAAGGTCAATTATGGTCAGGCGGCAGTAATAACACGTAAGGATGCAGGTATAAACAGCCTCGCGGATTTGAAAGGCAAAAAGTTGGCCGGTGTGCGTAAAGGCAGCGGTATGGATGTGCTGTTGCGTGGTTATGTGTTGGGAGAGGCGGCTAAATTGAAACCTGATGAAGATGTACAAATTGTTCCCATGCCGCCGGGCAATATGGGTTCTTCCGTCGAAGCCGGTGTGACCGATGCCGCTTTTATCTGGGAACCCTTTACCAGTCAATATTTGATTCGTGGCAAAACAAAAGTCATTTTTGATGTGAATGAAGCGTTACCAAAATATCCCTGGTACATCATCATGGCCTTGCCCGATACAATAAAAAATAATCGCGCTGCAATTGTCAAAGCGTTAAGGGCGCACAAGCGTGCGGTTGACTATCTTAATTCCAGCCCGGACGCGGGTAATGACATTATCGCCGCGGCATTTAAGCTCGAAGATGTGACCGACGAGCAGGGAAACATCTATCCTGGCACCGATATTGTTGTCCAGGCACGACAACGGCTCGGCTGGGAGTGGCGTATTACAGTAAAGGACAAGGCATTTATCCAGAGGTTAATGGATTATTCACATTCTCTGGGATATATAAAAGAGAAGTTAAATGCGGATGATCTGGTTGATCTGAGTCTGGCTGAAGAGGCCATGCAGTAATACTGTTGTTTCGCAAACAAGGCAAAGACGTATAGGTATTTTTTTACCAATATGAATTTAAATCAGTTTTCTACAACGGGTCATTCTCAGTGAGCGTAGTCGCAAAAGATGCAGTTTCCAAAAACAAGAGCCGGGTCTATATCCCCGGCTTTTCCTGGTCCTGGCTTTCTATTCCCTCGTTATTAGTCGCATGGATGTTGATTGCGACGCAATTTCCGAATTATATCTTGCCGCAAGTCTGGGAAGTTGCCGAGGAAGCGTATGACTGGATTGCGGATGGTTCGATTTTTGGTCATTTGTGGGCGAGTTTTCTTGAAGAGGTCGGAGGATTTGGCGCTGCGATTATCGTTTCAATCATTTTCGGGTTTATGGCGGGTTTTTATAAAGGTTTTCGTGAATATATTGTACCGCTGAACGGATTATTCATGGCGATACCGCCCATTGCCTGGGCACCTTTGATGCTTATAATATTTGGCATCGGCTATACAACCATTGTTGTTGTGATATTCATCTCCGCAGTTAACCCGATGATTTTGACTATCATGGAGGGTGTGCTCACTATCCAGGGCTCAGAAATCCGCGCTGCCCGCGCGCTGGGTGCAAAACGCTGGCAGCTTTTTATCCATGTTTATTTGCCGGCAAGTTTGCCTTTTATTACCGCCGCACTACGTATCGGTTTTAGTCAGGCCTGGCGGGCATTGGTTGCAGCCGAAATGATTGGCGCCACACAGGGCCTTGGCTGGATGGTATCAATGGGTGGAGAAATCGGAAATTCGCGGCAGGTGTTGCTGGGCATTGTATTGATCGGTGGCGTTTCGTATTTGTTCGAACGTATATTCTTCCGCCGGCTGGAAAAACATTATGAGGTCTGGCGTATACAGTAAGATCAAGAGATTAAGACCAGGGGTTTACCACGGAGGTCACGGAGAAAAACCTTTGTTTATTTTAAGTTCCTTCTCCTTTTAGAAGAAGGAAACATTTCTCCCTCTCTTTTTTCTCCGTGACCTCCGTGGTAAATGTCTTTCGGTTTTAAAAAGGAAGTTTAAGGTCAGGATTAACTTCGAGCATTAGTGTGCGGAATTCTTCCTGTATGCGGGTAATCCCAGCCTGATCATTTGCTTCGAAACGGATCACTACCGAAGGTGTTGTGTTTGATGCGCGCACCAGACCGAAGCCGTCTTCGTAATCAACGCGTATGCCATCAATTGTTGTGGTTTTTGCATTTTCAAATTTGGCCTTGTTTACCAGGTCTTTTACAAATGTGAAATTCTCACCTTCGTTCATCAGGATATTCAATTCCGGCGTATTAACGCTGTCCGGCAGGCTGGAGAATATTTCCTGTGCAGAGCGCGGGTCTTTGGCGAGGATTTCCAGCAGGCGTGCGCCTGTATACGTGCCGTCATCAAAACCATACCAGCGTTCTTTGAAAAAGATATGGCCGCTCATTTCACCCGCCAATGGTGCGCCGGTTTCTTTTAATTTTGCCTTGATGAAGGAATGTCCTGTGGTCCACATTAATGGTATACCACCATTTTCGGCGATGACTTTTTCCAGGTTTTTTGTGCATTTGATATCGTAAATAATTGTTGCGCCTGGATTACGTTCCAGCACATCTTTGGCGTATAGCATCATTTGTCTGTCTGGCCAGATTATATCGCCTTCAGGTGTGACGACTCCCAGGCGGTCGCCATCGCCGTCAAAGGCAAAGCCCAGGTCTGCGCCGGTTTCTTTTACGGCTTTGATCAGGTCCTGAAGATTTTCCGGTTTACTTGGGTCTGGGTGATGATTGGGGAAGCTGCCATCAATGTCACAGAACAACTGTTCGGTAATATCACAGCCAAGTTGCTTGAAAAGTTCCGGGGCGACCGCGCCGGCAACACCATTACCGCAATCAATAACGAGTTTTAATTTGCGCGCCAGTTTAACATCGCCAACAATACGCTTGATATAATCTGGAATGACATCTGCCTTTTCCAGTTTTCCGTCACCTTCGACTACATCATTGTTTTTAATGCGTTGTTTTAATTTCTGGATAGTGTCGCCTGAAAGGGTTACACCACCAATTACCATTTTCAGTCCATTATAATTGGGTGGGTTATGGCTGCCGGTTAATGCAATGCAGCTGCCGGTTCCCAGGTGCTGGGCTGCATAATAAATGACCGGTGTGGGCGCCATACCAATATCGATTACATCCATGCCCGCCTTGCGTAAGCCTTCTGATAATGCACGCATTAACTTCGGTCCTGAAAGTCGTCCATCGCGCCCCACGACGACGGTCTGTTGACCGCGTTCTTTTGCTTCGCTACCAAAAGCCTGTCCAACATCAAAGACGATATCAGCAGTCAGCGTTTCATTAACAATGCCGCGTATGTCATAGGCTTTAAAAATAACGTCAGGAATATTTTTAGAGACGGCCATCAGGGTGTTCCTCTTGTGTAATTAAATAATTTTGTTATTTGTTCTTTTTTATCAGGGGCGGAGACTTTTAGTGCTTGCCTGAATGTCCAAACCCACCTTCCCCGCGCTCGCTGGCAGTAAATTCATCGACTATGTCGAATTGCGGTTGAATAACAGGAATAAACATTAATTGTGCCATACGATCGCCAACATTAATGCTGAAGGCCTTGTCGCCTCGATTCCAGCAGGACACAAACAGCTGTCCTTGATAATCAGAATCTATTAAGCCAACGAGGTTTCCCAATACAATACCATGTTTATGACCAAGCCCCGAGCGAGGGAGAATGACTGCCGCAATGTTCGGGTTGTCTATATGAATGGCAATGCCTGTTGGGATCAATTGTGTTTCCCCTGGCTTTAGTTCCAGTGCTTCATCCAGACAGGCACGTAAATCCATGCCGGCAGAACCTTCAGTTGTATATTTCGGCAACGGGATGTCTTTACCGATGCGTGAATCGATAATTTTTAACTGTATGCTATGGTCCACTGTTTTGTTGTCTCCAGTATTATTTTTATCAGCTGATTCTGAAGTGTCGCCTGTTTGCATTTAAGTTGCGCCTCCCACAATGATAGTTACCATTTTGTCCGGATGGACGCGACGCTTGAATGCGTCTTTGATCTGCTCTAGTGTAATAGATTGAATATTGTTATTAAAATTATCAAGATAATCCAGCGGTAAATCATAAAACCCGATCATTGCGATATATTCCAGAAGTTTTTTGTTGCTGGAAATACGCAAGGCAAATCCACCGGTGATGTTTTTCTTGGAAGCATCCAGTTCTTTTTTCGTCGGGCCCTTGTCAACGAAGTCAGTCACCGTGTTGCGTAATACTTTCAGGGCTTCGTCTGTTTTGTCATTTTTAGTTTGCAGGCCAATCTGGAATGGTCCTGGTTTTCGCATTGGAGAAAAATAACTGTATGCGCTGTAAGACAGACCTCTTTTTTCACGAATTTCGTTGCTCAAGCGTGAAACCAGACCATTGCCGCCCAGAATATGGTTGCCAACATACAGTGTGAAGTAATCTGCATCACCGCGTTTAATGCCCGGCTGGCCGACTAAAACATGGGTCTGCGTAGACGGGTGGTTTATTCTGGTCAGGTTGGCCTTTGTTGGATTAGTAACATCAGGTAACTTCGCAGCATGCTCCCCTGATTTTAATTTCCCCGCCAATAACTCTGCAAGTGCCGCTGCCTTGTTGCGATCAAGATCACCAACGATAGAGATGACAGCATTTTTTGCCACGTAATATTGATTGTAAAAATCGACCAGGTCCTTACGTTTTAATGCTTTAACGCTTTTCTCGTTTCCGCTAGGCATGTTGCTATACGGGTGACTGCCATAAACCGCCTTGTAAAAGGCTTTGCCGGCTATTGCGCCTGGTGATTGTTTTTGTCCCTCAATGCCAATAAGCAAGCGGTTCTTTTCTCGTTTGAATGCATTTTCCGGTATGGTTGCACTGGCCAGTATTGTTGCCAGAATTTCCATTGCGGGGTTGAGTTGTTCCGGGCCGGATAAACTACGGATTTTATAAACAGACATGTCCCGACGTGCGCTATTTGTGAATTGCACGCCGAGGTTGTCGAAGCGTTCCGCAATTGTGTTCGCGTCCATATCACCAGCACCCTCCGGTAGCATGGCATTTGTGAGTAATGCCAGTCCGGACTTGTCGCCATCACGTGCGGCACCGGCATCAAATATAATCTGTACGTCTACAATAGGTAGCTCCGTAGCTGGTACAAAATATACGCGCGCCCCATTGTCTGTTGTCCAGTGCTGAATAGTGGGCGAAGCTAGACAGATGTTAGTGAGCAAAATTAAAGATATAAAAACCAGGCATTTATTTGCCACTGATTTATTGAACATTGTTACTACTCTCCCCTGTGTGTGCTTGCGCAATATTATTCAGCGGCAATGGATCCAGGATGGTTATCGTTAACGAGTCATTGTGCAGATATTTTTTGGCAACTGTTAATAATTGTTGCGGTGTGATTTTCTCTATTTGATCAAGATATTCATCCATTAATTTCCAGCGCAACCCTACCGTCTCCAGTGTGCCTATTTGCATTGCCTGATAGAAAATGGAATCAAGTTCAAATACCTTGCTTGCCTTTAGTTGTGCCCGAACCCGATCAAGTTCTTCCAATGGCACCAGATTGGTTCTTGCATCGTTTACATGTTTGAGAAAGGCTTTTTCCAGTTTTTCAGCATTGACTCCCTGGGCCGGTGTGCCGGCAATCACAAACATGTCCTGGATGCGGGAATAAGGGTCATAACTGATGCTGGTGCTGGTTGCGATTTGTTTTTCTCTGATGAGGATCTTTTCGAAACGCGCGCTATTGCTACCGTCGAGTACACCGGCCAGTAATTCAAGTGCGTAAGGTTCCCATTGTTCTTTTGTCGTGTTTATGACCGGGACTTTATATCCCATCAGTATATAAGGCAGTTTGGCGGGTACTTTTACAGTAACCCGACGTACGCCGTGCTGACGAATTTCACGTTGTGGTTTTAGCGTGGGAACAGGCCGTGATTTGATCGGGCCAAAATATTTTTTGGCTAAATCAAGTACTGCTTGCGGGTCTACATCACCCACCACGACAAGTGTTGCATTATTCGGTGAATACCAGGCGTCATACCATGTTCTCAGGTCTTCTATTTGTAAGCTTTTCAGATCTTCCATCCAGCCAATGATAGGGTTGTGATAGGGGCTGTTGACGAATGCGGTAGCATTAAAATGCTCGTAGGTTAGCGCTCTGGGTTTGTCGTCGGTTCGCATACGCCGTTCTTCCATAACGACTTTGACTTCCTTGGCGAACTCTTCAGGCTGTAATAACAGGCCACGCATACGGTCTGCTTCTAGCTCCATTGCTATTGGTAAGCGGTTTTTTTCCAGCTGCTGGAAGTAAGCCGTATAGTCCTGGCCGGTAAAGGCGTTTTCCCGTCCGCCATTTTCAGAAATAATTCTGGAAAATTCACCGGCAGGAAATTTTTTGGTGCCTTTGAACATCATATGTTCCAGCACATGGGAGACGCCGGTAATACCGGAGTGTTCATAACTGCTGCCTACTTTGTACCAGACTTGTGAGACGACGACGGGTGCCCGGTGGTCCTGTTTGATAACGACCTTCATACCATTATCCAGTTTAAATTCATGCACTTCTGCAAATGCAGTTGAAGTTAACAGGAGTAATGTGGGTGCCAGTAGAGTGAGTGTTAATCGAACAAGAGCATATTTTCGTATAAATTTTCGCATAAAGTACATGTTTTCCTGGTTACGGGACACAATCTATAACCCTGCGGTTTTTCTATAGTTCTGACCTTTTATTCGGGCGCAGAGCGGATGCAGGTGGTACGATAGTGTACCTTAAAAAATACTATTTCGGCCAAGAGATACGACAGCAAAAGATGATATTTAGTTTCAAAAAAGATAAATCCCCTAAGGTGGAAACAGACGATCAAAATGCGACTGATACGCCTGCTGCACAAAAACACGCTGAAGCGGGTAACCAGGAACCGCAGCAAAGTCAGGGATTTTTCTCCAAACTCAAAAACCGTTTGTCACGTACCCGCTCAAATCTGACTGAAGGCCTTTCAGATCTTGTTTTAGGTAAAAAAGAGATCGACCAGGACCTGCTCGACGAGATTGAAACCCGGTTGTTAGTGGCTGATGTGGGTGTGGAAGCGACAAACTCGATTATCGCTGATTTAACCGCGCGCATTGCACGTAAGCAGCTCAATGATGCAGATGCTCTGTTTTCTGCGCTGCAAGAGAACATGGTTGAGATATTGAAGCCATGTAATCAACCACTTAGCGTGAATCGCTCAGATTCCCCGTTCGTGCTTTTGATGGTGGGCATTAATGGCGCGGGTAAAACCACCACTATTGGTAAGTTATCAAAGCGTTTTCAGGCCCAGGGATTATCTGTATTACTGGCAGCCGGTGATACGTTTCGGGCAGCCGCGGTGGAGCAATTACAGGAATGGGGACGGCGCAATGATATTCCGGTTATTGCCCAGCACAGCGGTGCTGATTCTGCCTCGGTTATTTATGATGCCATTGATGCAGCAAAAGCACGCAATATTGATGTTGTTATTGCAGACACGGCGGGTCGTTTGCATACACAAACCAATTTAATGGAAGAACTCAAGAAGGTGAAAAGAGTCATTAGCAAACATGATGCTGCTGCACCTCATGAGGTGATGTTGGTTGTTGATGCGGGTACGGGCCAAAATGCATTATCGCAAGCCGAGCAGTTTAATGCGGCTGTAGGCTTAACCGGCATTACATTAACGAAACTGGATGGTACGGCAAAGGGCGGCATCACCTTCGCAATTGCAAAAAAACTGGCAATGCCGATTCGTTTTATCGGCGTGGGTGAAGGGGTGGATGATTTGCGGGAATTTAATGCGGATGAATTTGTTGCTGCCTTGCTTGATCGCTCCAGTAGCACTTGATTATCAATGGCGCGCTTATCGCCCGATATGGCAATGGCGCTCAGAATAGTCCTTAATTAATCAGTACAGGATGAGTCAGTGATACGATTTGATCACGTAACTAAACGATACCCCGGTGGCCATGAAGGTTTGAACAATGTCAGCTTTAGCCTGGAACAGGGCGAAATGGCATTTCTTACCGGACATTCTGGCGCAGGCAAAAGCACCTTGCTTAAGCTAATTGCGCTGATCGAACGTTCGACTCGCGGGCATGTTTATGTTGATGGAAAAAACCTGAGTAAAACACGGCGTCGTCAAATACCCTATATTCGGCGAGAAATAGGCATTGTTTTCCAGAATCACAGTTTGTTAATGGACCGGACTGTTTTTCATAATGTCGCATTACCATTGGTAATCGCAGGATATCGTCATCAGGAAATAGGTAGAAGAGTACGCGCTTCGCTGGATAAGCTGGGTCTTTTAAATAAAGAAATGTCATATCCGTTAAGCTTGTCTACAGGCGAACAGCAACGTGTAGGCATCGCGCGTGCTGTCGTAAACAGGCCGCCATTATTGCTGGCGGATGAACCGACCGGGAATCTCGATCCGGATTTATCCAGGGAAGTAATGTCTTTATTTAAACAATTTAAACAAGTCGGAGTCACGGTGCTTATTGCAACGCATGATTTAAGTCTGGTCTCTGAGTTTGGAGAGCGTTGTATTACACTGGACAGCGGTAAGCTGGTGTCTGATGAACGCGCTTCTCATCATGCTGGTCATCAATCTCATTGATGTTAAATTTATAGTGATAATAAAGTAGTCATCATGCCATCAAGAAATGATCGTCACCAAAACCGCCCTGTTACTTATTCGCATTACACGAAAAGTAAGCGTAAGCAAACTCAAACGCCGTCTGCTCAAGTGCGCAAGCCATTGCCGGAAGAAAAAACCAGCGATCCGTCAAGGCGAAAATCTACCCGGCATTCCTGGTTCAATACCTATTTCGCAAATCACCTGTGGGCGCTGATATCGACGCTGGGAAGTCTGTATCGCACACCTGTTTCAACACTGATGACAACCGCCGT
>JAUWSG010000046.1 GCA_030610155.1 Gammaproteobacteria bacterium | reverse complement strand
TTTTTCAACATAAACTCCTATTACTCATTGTTTTTATTGGAGTTTCCACATCATCCGCCTGGGCGTCCAAAAATGACCATCCAGATAATCAATTACGGCTATTATTGGTAGAAGCCATTTCGGACGCTGACAGCTTTGAAGACCGGTTTGACGCAGAAGTCTGGCTCACCGATATGTCGAGCAGACTCCAAAAGACCATGCCAGATCCACTGGATCGTCTGGAATTACTAAAAAATGTCCACTACGAAGCATCACGCGTCAACCTGCAACCCGAACTGATACTTGCGGTAATACACGTAGAAAGCCGATTTAACCGCTGGGCCATCTCCAGGGTCGGTGCACAAGGTTTAATGCAGATTATGCCTTTCTGGTTAAAGGAAATTGGTCGGCCTGATGATAATTTATTTGATCTGAAAACCAACCTGCGCTTTGGTTGCACCATCCTCAGTTATTACCTCAAAAAAGAGAACGGGAATCTCGTCCGTGCCCTTGGACGATACAACGGCAGCCTGGGCAGTTTTCGCTACCCGGACCTGGTATTCAGTGCGTTGCGTAGACGCTGGTATGTTCGGTAAGCACTTATAAAACAAGGTATTTATAGAAAATTGCTACTCTGTCAGCGCTCAAGACTCCAGCAGAAAACCCGACAAAGTATGAAGAAGGATTATTTCATGCATCACGCACATATTATATATAAGTATCAGCTTACTCAGAGACGCGCCGAGAGGGATTTGCTTTGCTACGCATTCTCATAACGGAAATATCCGACACCCGCCGACATGTTCTGCATAAATTCCTGGCGGATGGTCAATATGAAATCACGATTGCCAACAGCTTTGAATCTGCAATCCAGTTTTTACAGGCCTCAAAAGAGTCAGGCGAAAAATATGCCGCCATTGTTTTAGGTTGGCCAGATTTTACTGACCCACTTGCTGACGAATTACTGGATCTTCTGCTCCAGCCGGATCGATTAATTTTGCCTGCACTCGTTTTAACAGACAACATTGATGCGTCAAAAAGAGACTGGGTGACTAAACGCAGCAATACCGGCATATTGACCTGGGACAACTACCCCGAATTACTCGACTCACTCAACAAGCTAATAACAACCAAACAGAATCACAAAACACTAACACCACCATTAGCCTCGAGCTCGGCATCTAATGAGATTCGCATCCTTTTCGTCGATGATTCACCTACCGTACGGGCAACTTACCGTCGCCTGTTAATAAATAATGGCTACATTACTGATACCGCCAGCAGTGTTAAAGAAGCAATGGACAAGGCAAGCAATCAACACTATGACATCGTCATAACAGATTATTTCATGCCGGATGGTAATGGGGACGAATTATGTCGCTTATTGAGAAATAACCCCAACACAGTTAACTCAGCAATCGCAATTATTACCGGCACCTATCTCGACCAGGTCATAAAAGATTCACTCTATGCCGGTGCAACAGAATGCATGTTCAAAAATGAAGCCGATGAGCTGTTCCTGGCGCGTGTCGCCGCCATGAGTCGTACTGTGCACATACAAAACTCAATTGAGAAAGAAAGACAACGACTGGAAGGTATTTTATCTTCTGTCGGTGAAGGTGTTTATGGTGTTGATGCTACCGGTATCATAACGTTCATCAACCCCATGGCAAAAAATATTCTGGGCTACCTGGATGATACAACGATCATCGGCCAGTCTGCATATTCGCTGTTTCACTATGCAGACAAAAATGGCAAAAAAATAACAAAAAATTCCTGCAAAATTCAGGACGCCTATCGATCCGGATCGATAGTCGAAAAAAGCGAGGTTGTTTTCTGGCACAGATCTGGTCATCCAATTGTTGTCGAATACACCATCGTACCGTTAAAAATTTCCGGCAAGCTTGAAGGTTCAGTCATCGCATTCGAAGATATTTCACAACGAAAAGTGCTTGAGAAAGAATTATTATGGCAAGCCAATCATGACACCTTAACCAGGCTGCACAATCGTTTTTATTTCGAAAAGGAACTCAATAAAGAACTGAAATATGTAAAGCGCAACAAAACATTGAGCGCATTACTGTACCTGGATCTTGACCGGTTTAAATACATTAACGATACAGCCGGCCACACAGCGGGAGACCGCCTGTTGATCGAGATCAGTCAACTATTACAATCCCGCTCAAGAGAGTCCGACTTGCTCGCCAGAATAGGTGGCGATGAATTTGCGATCATACTTCGAAATATAGAGAATGATAATATTTTACCCGTTGCAGAAGACATACGAACCATTATGCAGGATTATGATTTTCAATATGCAGGTAAAAACTATAAAGTAAATTGTAGTATCGGTGTATCAAATCTGGACAAGGACGTATCGTCGACAGATGAAACCCTGGCAAATGCGGATTTAGCCTGCAATATCGCCAAACGTAAAGGGCGTAACCAGACCCACATTTATCACCCTGGCGGTGATGACAAGGTCGCGATGGATCTTGAATTAGGCTGGTCAGCCAAATTACGGAACGCTCTGGCCAACAACGAATTTCTTATTTATTATCAACCCATCGTACCGCTTATTGAAGTCGACACCCAGAGTCTCCCCGAACATGACGGTGACCTGTGGAAGCAAATACAGAATAACAATACGATGGTAAAATCCCGTTATGAAGTTTTAATCCGTCTTCCTGGTCCGGATGGCGAAATCATTAGCCCCAATGCCTTTTTGCCCACTGCTGAACGTTTTAACATGATGCGCGAAATCGATTACTGGGTCTTGTCTCACGCCATGGAAGAACTGGCGAAATGTAATTTAAAACATAAAAACATTTCCTTTTCGATTAATTTATCAGGGCACACCATGGATGACGATTCATTGCCTTCAATGATAAAGGAATTTATTACGCTTTATAATATTGACCCCAATTCACTCATATTTGAAATCACAGAAACCGCCGCCATTGCCAACATGGATGCGGCCAGAAAATTTATCTGCGAAATAAGTTCACTCGGGTGTCATTTTGCATTAGATGATTTTGGTAGTGGATTCAGCTCATTTTCTCACCTGAAGCATCTGGACGCGGATTACATAAAGATTGATGGCCAGTTTGTTCAAAATATTGAGAAAAATGCAGAAGACCGTTCCATCGTAACCTCAATCAATGATATCGCTCATTCACTGGGTAAGCAGACGATTGCAGAATATGTGGAAAGCCCGAATATTCTCAAATTACTAAAACGATGCGGGGTAGATTATGCGCAGGGCTTCTATATTTCCCCACCGTTACCCGGCTTACATGAATTAACTCAACCTGCCTCTGATAAAGTCGTACACTATGATTTCCAAAAACGTAAATAACACCTTCTTCTACATCCGCATATTTCATGTGCCCCACGCTCTTGGCGGGTTATTACCGTAAAGCTCACTATCGTAAATTTCACCGCAAAGGCGCAAAGACGCAAAGAACGCAAAGTTTAAAAGAATGAAACAATGATTTGTCATGACGGTAAGCCCTGATCAATTGACAACCCGTCTCCAGGATTTTCAATATAAAAATAATTCCTTTGCGTTCTTCGCGCCTTTGCGGTGAAATGACTTTTCAGAATACAGCAACGATATCCGGTTTTTATACATTTCCAGGAAAAATATGTTAAACAGTTATATATTACGCCTGTTACCTGCAAGGATTAAAAATAATGATCAAAAATGTTGCCGCTATCATATTCACTGTTCGAGATTTAAATAAGGCCTGTGATTTCTATCAAAACAAACTGGAACTTGAACTAAAATATAAAAACAACAAAACGGGCTGGGCTGAATTTGACATCAATGGCTTGCGATTTTCACTCAAACAAAGTCAGCCTTTTGGAAATGGCAATAACCCCATAATCAGTCTTTACACTGAAAATCTGGAACGCACTGTCGACAAATACAAAAATAACGGTGTCAAATTTACTGATAACGGGACAATAAAATCAGAATT
The DNA here is from genome assembly GCA_030610155.1 of Gammaproteobacteria bacterium. Taxonomy (GTDB): domain Bacteria; phylum Pseudomonadota; class Gammaproteobacteria; order SG8-11; family SG8-11; genus JAADIM01. The sequence continues at coordinate 12,122 of JAUWSG010000046.1, read as the reverse complement.
CTATGGTAATACCATTAACCTGGAAGACCCTGACGGAAACATCATCAACTTGTTTGAAAGCGCTCGATAAGATATCAGCATATTCATTCAAGAGCATATAACCAGAAAACATTTTATCACCGCAAAGGCGCGAAGGGCGCAAAGTTTTTTGTTTGTTTTAAATAAAGGTTCTTTGCGTCCTTTGCGGTGAAATATAGATGTTAATCTCGCATCACACCCCATCAACCGAAGGAATTATATATCTCAACTTTGCATACAAATAACACCATGACGTCTTATCAGCTTTTTATTTATCTCGACAAGGAAACCGAGATCGTCATTGGCAAACTGGGAACGTTCCGGTTTCCACCCGGACAATATGTCTACACCGGCAGTGCAAAAAGAAACATCGACGCAAGAATCAAACGTCATCAGTCAAATAATAAAAAACGACGCTGGCATATCGACTATTTCCTGCTTAATCCGCACACACAAATTCTGAAGGTCATTCAATCTGGTAAATCTGAATGCAGACTCAACCAACTAACAAAAGGTGAAATAATAGTTCAGCGATTTGGCGCATCAGATTGTAAATCAAAATGCGGCAGTCATCTTAATTACGTGGGAGAAATTGCTTAAACACAATAAGAACAAAAACGATTCACGCAAAAGGCGCAAAGGTCGCAAAGTTTTTTATATTATTCATTCTTTGCGTCCTTTGCGCCTTTGCGGTGAAAAATGATGTTAAGTCAGGAAATTTTATGAAGCATCCGGATCAGGTTCAAACCAGGCCAATGTTTTGTGCAAATTAACAACATTACCCACAATAATAATTGTGGGTGGTTCAATATTCGAATTATCAACAATGCCGGGCATAGTTTCCAGAGTACCGACGAACACTTTTTGTGACTGCTGGGTTCCCTTCTGGACCAATGCAACAGGTCTGTCAGCCGGCGCGCCATGCGCGACAAGCTGTTCACAAATTGTCTTGACGCCTTTGAGCCCCATATAAAAAACAACCGTCTGGTCTGCTTGTGACAAAACATTCCAGTTCAAATTGATAGAACCATCCTTCAGGTGGCCTGTAACAAATATTACAGACTGTGCATAATCGCGATGGGTCAAAGGAATACCAGCGTAACTTGAACAACCCGCTGCAGCCGTAATACCCGGCACAACCTGAAAATTAACGCCTTCTGCCGCCAGTGTATCTATTTCTTCACCACCACGGCCAAAAATAAAAGGGTCCCCCCCTTTGAGCCGCAACACACGTTTACCTTCCTTCGCCAGCCTTGCCAATAAATGATTGATATCCTCCTGCGGCAGACTGTGAAAATCCCGTTCTTTACCGACATAAATTTGTTCCGCATCGCGGCGCGCCAGTTCCAGTATTTCTTTGGATACCAGGCGATCATAAACAATCACATCAGCCTGCTGGAGTAGCCTTAGCGCCCTGAATGTCACCAGATCGGGATCGCCTGGTCCAGCACCGACAAGATACACTTCACCTTCGCTTGAAATTCTTTCTGATCCTTCATTAATCGCTTCTTCAAGACTAAGACGCGCCTGCTTGTCCTGGCCTGAGAACATCATTTCCGCTATCGGACCTTGCAATATATTTTCCCAAAATCGTCTGCGCTCAACCGAAGTCTTGAAACGCTGCTTAACAGTTTCACGAAATGTTTTTACCAACGCGGCCAATCGCCCGTACGAGGCAGGGATGAGTGTTTCCAGACGGGCGCGTAGCAAACGCGCGAGCACCGGTGATGCGCCGCCACTTGATACCGCCACCATAATCGGAGAACGATCAATGATTGAAGGCATCGTAAAACTGCACAATTCAGGTGAGTCCACAACATTCACAAAAATGTTCTGTGCGGTGGACAGCACCGAAATTTCTTTATTCACTGATTGACTGTTTGTTGCCGCAATGACCAGGCATTGTCCGGTAAGATCTTCAGGCGTAAATTCAGTCGGCTTATAAACAAAATCATCTTGTGTAAGATGCTTTTCGAGTAAGCCACATAATTCAGGTGCAACGACGGTGACTTGCGCGCCCGCTTTGAGCAATAAATATACCTTGCGGGCAGCCACTTCTCCGCCACCCACTACCAGGCAAGGCCGGTTTTTTATATCAAGAAATATTGGAAGGAAATCCATAACGTATTGTACACAACAACAAAATGTTAATAAAAAACAAATCAGGGATCTTCAATAACAGAAAAATACAGGATCGTGGCGTCCTCTACAAACTGCTCGCTTTTCCTGCATTTGTCGCGATTGATAACTCTTGATTAAACGGCTCTCGGATTCATTTCAGCTTCAACCATATCACGCGTCAACTGTGGCGCGAAATACTCAATAAAATCATACATATAACCACGTAAATAAGCGCCCTTTCTGATAGCAACCATGGTCGTGCTCGACTCAAACAGGTGGCTGACATCAATATACTTTAAATAAATATCCCGGTTCGGCTCAAATGCCATTTCAGCCAGCAAACCAATGCCCATCCCTAGTTCAACATAGGTTTTTATCACATCCGCGTCGATAGCCGTAATAACAACATTTGGTGTCAACCCTTCTACCTCAAAAGCCTTACTCACCGCCGAATATCCCGCGTAGGAAAAATCATAAGTCACAATAGGAAACTGAGTCAGGTCCTTGAGCGTCACGGGTCGATCAAGCTTGTATAAAGGATGATCCGATAACACCACCAGGCAACGGTTCCAGTTATAACAAGGTAAATAAACTAAATGGTCAGATTTTTCGGTTGCCTCGGTCACGATCGCAAAATCTACCGTACCTTCAATCGCAAACTCTGTGATCTGGTTCGTCGTACTGCCCTGGTGTATCCGCAAACTGACATCAGGATACTGGTCACTAAACGTCTTGATCGACGGCGGTAAGGAATAACGGGCCTGTGTATGCGTAGTCGCAATGGCTAATGTCCCGCTCGAATCATTAGTATATTCCACCCCGATTTTTTTCAGGTTTTCTGCTTCCTGCAAAATACGTTCGGCGACAGAGAGAATCGCCTTGCCAGGCTGTGTCACATCGGCCAGGCGTTTACCGACGCGAGTAAAGATGGGCACCCCAAGCTCGTCTTCTAATAAACGAATTTGCTTACTGACCCCTGGTTGTGACGTGTGTAGCAGCTCCGCAGCATCTGAAACATTCAAATCCCTGTTAGCAACTTCACAGATATACCTTAATTGCTGTAACTTCATAGACCCTCGCTATATAACTACGCGTTCTAATTATAGCTACAAATAGACCCTCAGGGTCTATTTATTTTAAATTAGTCACATATATTTTAATGGTATAGAAATTGAACAAAAAACAATCGACCAGAAAGGCCATGACCTTGCAGATGATAGTGAGATGAACAATCCTTGTTAGTAGAACGTATTTAATCCCTAAAACGTATAAAGTAACTGCTGAAATGTAATTCCGTGCTTGCTGAATTGTGGGTGTTCTGCTGTTTTCCCCTGCAATAAAACAAAGCCTTGTCGCTCAAAAAAGTTAATAGATGTATTTCTTGCATATCCGCGGATCATAGTACAACCCACCGCCTTGACGACTATTTTTAATTGTTCAAACATCAAGCTGCCGATGCCACAATCCTGCATAGAAGGGTCGACGGCAATATGTCTAAGTGCGACTTCTGTTGGAGTAAGCCAATTAGCCACAATACCACCGATAACTTTATCGCCCTGCTTGGCCATAAGCTCAATGCCAGGACCTTCCAACCGAAATGACTCCCGGATACTCTTGGGGAAATCGAGAGGTTTCCACAAGACTTCCCAGAGCAACTCGTTGAGTTCTTCCTGCTCATCAGGATCCATGATGACACTTACCTTAATTGAGTCAGCTTGTAACACACTATTCATGCCTTTATTCTCTACCTTAGTTTTGCCAAAACCTTGTCTGGTAATAGCGGCTTACATAATATGGCCATCACTATCGCGGGAATACATAAAATAAAACTGGCGATCAGGTCCCGGGTTGCTAAAAAATATAATAATCCCGCTAATGAGGGAATTTCAGACAGTCCCGCAACAAGATACATTTTTGATACAAGTTCTCTTAAATCTTTTTTATTCAGCTTCCTGGTCTCGGACCAGGAGATACCAACACGCTCATTAACTTCCTTGTATTTCGCGACAAACGGAAAACAGACTACGATTGAAATCGCACCAATCGCCATAATATAAGCGCCTATCGCCGGATAAAACGGCACAACATCAAAAAATATTTGTAAAAAAATGATCAACGCAGGAATACATAACGCGTTAAATACAACCAGGTACCAGCTCTGCGTGACTTTGACAGGCCCTCGTTGTTTACGTTTAGCTGCCGGACGTACTACTTCACTTTCTTCTACGTGGGGCACCTTACATCTCCCATACCGCTATACTGCAAAAAATAATGGATTGATCACTCAAGTTAACGGCGTAAATAGAGTATTCTTTAACGAAAATCAGTAAACACCTGATAAATACGGGGTATTCTTATGCGTAACTTACTGATTATTAGATGATTTATTCGAGATGACCAAATAACAGCTAAAAAGTGGGTACTTAGGGGGCTTGTTGAACTTAAGAAGAAACTACTGTGGCGGCAGGAAATCGCCCCCAGGTCTGGCAGGCGCCTTGATTTGAACAATAATTCTGATTAGCGATTAAAGTGCATACCCGGCTGCAGACCAAATACCGTATCAAGCTGAAGTTCGGTAATAAGATTATCCACCGAGTTTTGTCCATGTTCACGCTCAACTTCCGCCAGGATAAGTCGCGCCGCATTGCGGTTATAGCCACTACCAAACGCCACCTGATCGGCCAATAAAGCACGCGCTCTTTCCAGGGTCATGACGACAGCGCCTTTTTTCCCTCATGGTCAGCCTGCACCCGGAGCAATGAAACAATACATTCCACGATATCGTTATATTCATGAATACCGGTACCATATTGCTCATTTTTCCCATAGAAAAACTGACAGTGGAGCTTCTCATCGCCCATTTCGCAGACTACAAAATGGCAGCCGTCTGTTTCCCAATACATTGTAGGACACAGGGTCATGGTGGGTGAATCCGGATTTAACCGTAACTCAGTGTCGGCCAGTTGTGTTTCAATTTTTTTAAAAACGCGCAAAAAGCGTACTATTTACGGCCTGAATTTCCTCAGTTGAGAAATCGGGTATTGCTCCTGTGCTCATAATTTCATTCGTTACCTGATCAGTAGTTTCTAAACATTTTTTATTAAATGAATAATTGATGGATGAACAACCATCGTATCCTGCTTGTATACTTTATCCACTCAAAACCAGTATAATCATAGCCCGCATTAAACCGCTAGGCGCTAGTGGGTTTTAATGCTAATTTAGCATTGAAAACAAAATGTTAGTTATTCCGTTAAACAACACTCAATAAATCCAGTATTACCTGATTAAATTAATGACTAATAAAAACAGCTATACATACGAAGAACTCATTACTTGTGGGCATGGCGAACTATTCGGCCCGGGAAACGCGCAACTCCCATTGCCCCCTATGTTGATGTGTGATCGAATCACCACGATAACCGAAGATGGCGGTGAAAATGGCAAAGGACAAATAATTGCCGAACTGGACATTAACCCCGAGCTCTGGTTTTTTCAATGTCACTTCGAAAACGACCCGGTCATGCCGGGGTGCCTGGGGCTGGATGCCATGTGGCAACTGGTTGGCTTTTACCTCGGATGGCGCGGCGGGCCGGGACGCGGAAGAGCACTGGGCGCTGGCGAAGTAAAATTTACCGGACAAGTAACACCGGAAAACAAACTAGTGACATACCAGATAGACCTGAAGCGCGTCATCATGCGCAAATTGAATATGGGTATTGCAGATGCATCATTAGCGGTAGATGGAGAAATCATTTATACCGCAAAGGATCTTCGTGTCGGACTATTTACCGAAAGCATGATTAACTCTTAACAGCTTATAGGAATCTCATCAGTGAAACGTGTAGTTATTACCGGATTAGGTATTGTCTCCAGTATTGGCAACAATAAGGGCGAAGTACTGGACTCTCTCAAACAAGGTAAATCAGGCATTGAATTTGTCCCGGAATATGCCGACCTCGGTTTTCGTTCTCGTATCCATGGCGCCATTCATCTCGATACGGCTGAGCTCATTGATCGTAAGCTTAAACGTTTCATGGGCGACAGCGCTGCGTTTAATTACATTTCAATGAAAGAAGCCGTCGAAGACGCACAACTCTCGCCGGAACAAATATCAAATCCCCGGGCAGGACTCATCGTCGGTTCTGGTGGCGCATCAACCGCCAATGTCGTTCAGGCTGCAGACATTTTACGAGAAAAAGGCATTCGCCGCGTTGGCCCTTACATGGTACCCCGCACCATGTCGAACACCAATGCCGCTTGTCTGGCCACTGCCTTTAAAATCAAGGGCGTCAATTATTCCATCAGTTCCGCCTGTGCGACCAGCACACATTGTATAGGTAATGCTTACGAACTTATTCAGTTTGGCAAACAAGACATGATCTTCGCTGGTGGTGGTGATGAAATTCACTGGTCCATGACCTTACTGTTTGACGCAATGGGTGCATTATCTTCCAAATACAATGACGCACCACAAACCGCTTCCCGCCCCTATGACGTGACACGCGACGGGTTTGTTATTTCAGGTGGCGGTGGCACCGTTGTAGTTGAAGAACTGGAACATGCAAAAGCACGCGGCGCAAAAATTTATGCAGAAATTGTTGGCTATGGCGCAACCTCTGATGGCTACGACATGGTTGCACCGTCAGGAGAAGGTGCCGTTCGCTGCATGAAACAAGCGCTTGAGGCAGTGAATTCGCCGATTGATTACATCAATGCACATGGCACCAGTACACCGGTAGGTGACACAAAGGAACTGGAAGCGATCAAGGAAGTGTTTGGAAATGAAGTCCCGAACATCAGCTCAACCAAATCACTCACTGGCCATGCATTGGGCGCAGCGGGCGTACATGAATCCATTTATTCGTTGCTCATGATGGAATCAGATTTTATCAGCGCCTCCGCCAACATTACCGAGCAAGACCCTGGCGCAGCAGACATGCCGATCGTGCGGGAAATGAAAGACCATGCGGGCCTCAATACAGTCATGAGTAACAGTTTTGGATTTGGTGGAACAAACGCCTGTCTCGTGTTCTCGAAATACCAGAGCTAAAATACCAGGGCTGAAATAAAAAGGCTGACTTACAGGGGTACCGTAAGTCAGCCTTCAATTTTCAAATGCGGTTTATAACTTTTACTTTATAAAAGCATTTATTTCTACTTTATTGCCACTGTTGTTTGGCCAGCATTTCATAATAACCTTTCGCGCCGCCTTTCATAAAGTAATATTCTTTAACACCAACCTTTTCCAATGAATACATTAACCAGCGCACCTGCTTGCCAACAGCATCATAAATCAATAGTGTTTTATTACTTTTCTTTGCTTTTCGGAAATACTTCTCCAACTTGTCTCTCTGATCCAGAGTAACCCGGCGCTCCTGGCCTGGGAAAAAACCAATGGCTTCACGTTGAAAACGGTCACGCACATCCAGTACGATTGAATTATTTCCTACCTTTAAACCAAATTTTTCAGGATCAATCAGCTTTTTCTTAAATGTCTTTTTACTGATCAAGTCTCTGACATTTACTGGAGAGTGCCCCAATAAAACCGCTTCACCCGGGTGGGCCTTCGCCCAGTCAAATATTCCTGAGTCGAATGAAAAGGTATTTTCAATTTTGTAATATAAGGCTTTTCGTCCTGCCTTGTAGGATTTATAACAGGTTCGACCATTGCAATAAAAGACAATTGGCTTGTCCGTACTGGCTCTCAACTTCCGTAATTCTTCACCAAAAGTCTTTGAGCTGACCGGAATATTGATTGCGCCCTTCGCCCGCAAAGTTTCAAACTCATACGCTGACCGAACATCAACGATCACCACCTGGTCTTTTTGTTGATACAATTCGGCAAGTTCATAGACCTGAACTTCAGGAAAGATATCGCGCCCAGGAAATTCTTTCTTAGCTTTGGCTTTTTCCGCAGCCTGTGCACACGACAGAGCCACAAAGAATGCGAGTAAAAAGAAGGCAATTTGTTTCTTAAACATAATCTAAACCTCGTTACCGTTACGTAAAAATTCCAGAAGTATATTTTTTGCAGAATATTGAATTATTGAGTCAAACTTCAGATTCGACATTAACTTGTTCAAGTATATAACGGCCTGCAAACCCACTAACTTTAGACGTTAAACATAAACTAGTTAGAATTAATCCAAAACCGAGCCATTCAAACAGCAAAACCAGGCATATAGCCTGCTAAGTATTTGATATAAAAAGTATTCAGGTCTAGTCCATTCCCAATGCTGACTTGAATGTAAAGTCAGCCCCAAAACCACCCATATATAATAGTCCACAAATTCATATTAGGAACTTTTTTGTAACATTTTCATTAATATAGGCTAAACGTATCGTTATTTTCCATCCGACTGGGTCATTAGAACCCCATCACCATACAATCCAGCCCATCCAATAACATATGTATGATTAAACCCAAACCAACCAGGCGTGTTTTAGGAAAAACAAAAAGCAAACTATACAGACCTATCGCCCAATAAGAATGCAGCAGATGAAAGCCAATACTGCAACGACTGGGCTCAAGCACAGGATTAGCCCATAAGTGATCGATATCAACCAGCATCGTCAGTAGCATCATCGCCCAGGCCCAATAAAATCGCTGCTTGTAGGCAATTCTTGCGACCAGTGCCGGCACAAAGATATGCAACAGCATATGTATGGCAAATCGTGACATCAGGAATACGCTTTAACCACAGGAAATATACTGAAAATAGTCAATTTTTCTCGCTTCTTTATATCGGGCCGACTGTTACCAGGGGGATTTGAAAAATCAGAGTCTAGCGCCTTATACCCAAAAGAAGAAATGTGATTAAAACAATCCGGCCAGTCATTCGTCCACAGGTATCCGGTATTGATAAATATAGACGATCATCTAATATTAATTCAGACGATTGTCTGATTAATAACAGAAAACCGACAAACCAACGTAATAAGGCCAGAAAATGTACAATAAAGGGACTGCCACGCGCACGCATATCATCAACACCGCAAACAATCTTTTCTACCATCAAGGCTTCAATCAGACATCCTTCACCGATATTGCGCAATCCGCCGGCATTCCCAAAGGAAACTTCTACCACTATTTCAAAACAAAAGAGGAAATTCTTGAGGATGTCATTCAGCAGCGAATAAAAAATATAGAGAATCAGCTTAACAATATAGAAGAACTGAACCTTCAACCCGCCGACAGGATAAGATTTTTTATCAGTGCCTTAAAAAATAATAAAAATGGTTTTGCACAGTATGGTTGTCCGGTCGGCTCAATCATTACCGAGCTCGGTAAAACGCAACTCGCATTGAAAACAAAGTCAAAAATGATACTGGAACTTATTCAAAATTGGTTGAGCTCTCAATTTCAACAATCAGGCAAGCACAAAACCACCGCTAACACACTCTCACGGCACATCATGGTCAGGATACAAGGCGCGATTGTCATCGCACATGCCTATGAGGATAAGTCCTGCTTCACCGAAGAAATCAATCAACTTCTGGAATGGATTGATAAAGAAGCCAGTAACGCAGAGTGAATATGGCTGCGTTATTTGTATTTTCGTGAAAAACCACTCATCCCGGATATTTCATAATCATCCAGATTTTTTACTGCTTTACGTTTCTGGCGCCTTTCCCTGCCACGCCTTTCTTCGTTTTCCCAACCTTTCATACGCCAATTCAAGGCACGCTTATCATTCTGACTGGCTCTATAATGAAACTCCCGGATAATAACCATACGACCGTGAATTTTTTTATAATTTAATTTCTTAATGGCTTTTTTTGCCAAACGATCAGAGTCAATTGACACAATCCCGTAAACCAGATTACTACCCCCTTCCTCATCGCCTTCCATTCTAATAATCTTAAATGTCGTGCGTTTTTCATAGCCTTTAAACAAAAGGCGTAAATCGCCTTCTGATACTGCCATTTCCAAATTACCGATGAATAAATCCATGCTCTGCACCTTCTGACATTTCAGATATAACAAGTCGATACCTGTCATTTACCAATAAGATCTCATCTATTTTATCGACCTAAAAATTGAAATATCAAGCGGGAAGAGTTTATAAAAGCAAACTATTTGATTTACGGGAGGAGTGTAAACTATTGTTTATTCAGACAATGCAGGAAGACCATAGAATTCATCGTGAGGATAATAAAGAAATGTAATCCTGCAGGTGTAACCGTTCAAATTCATCTTTATCCCGCAGGGCTTTACTCAACATCTTCTAATTGACATGCATTTTATGCTTTAGATGTACGTCTCACAGGTAAAACCCCAAACAACCATCCAAGGCTGATTAGTAGCAGTGGGCCAAATGCGCCACCGCCGCCGCCATTGCTTGCGGCATTAATAGTAGTATCAATCGATACAGTATTATTAGTAAGGTCAGGATCGAATTCAGCAGCGGTAACGCTTGAAACGAACATAGCGGCACCTGCTGTTTCAGGCACATTGACAGTCACGTCAAAAGAAGCACTATTACCAGGAATAGCGCTGTCTAATGCTGTTAGATTACAGGTAACAATACCAGCCGTTTCTGCACAACCCGTTGACGCTGAAGAAAATACGACTCCGTTCGGTAATGTACTGGCAACCACAACATTATTAGCAATGTTTGGACCATTATTCGTTACAGTCAGCGTATAAGTGACTGTTCCACCCACCACAACAGAAGATGCCGATGAACTAATAGCGACTGCCAAATCGGCTTCAGCAAAAGAGACCTGCTGTATCGGACTGAACCAACTCTCTGTTCCTGCTGTTTGGTCTTCATTCACGAGCGTAGTCACATCATCAACCGAGGTAGCACCATCATTTGCAGTTACGGCAATGAAATATACCCCAGGAGTCACCGCCGATATGATAAAGGATGTTACCTTCCCGACATCCTGAACATTTTCAATATCAGGAACAGTTTGATTTCCCCAATAGACCTTATACCCGGCAACATCGGCTTCAGGATTTGCATCCCAGTTCACAGTAATCTCGCCATTACCTGCGACAGCTGAAACACCTGTGGGTGGTGAAATCGGTGTTGATATTAATACTCCACTTGCAGGAGCAGATACATCAATATCACCGGACACCAAAAGATCAATAAGGCCAGCTTCAGCAGTTCCCCACCATACATTTTGCGCTATTACAGTTACCCCTGTAGGAGGATTACTTACCAGGAATCCTGGCGAATTATTCAAAAAGTTATTATTCGACATATCCGTTGCAATAGTTGGTGAGAGATATGCGATTAAACTTCCAGTTTTTGAATCATTACCAGAAATAGTATTTTGCTGCATACTCGCAGCTTGCGTGAGTATTATTGCCGGAGGTGAAAAACCCCCTGTTTGTTTGGTGACATAGTTATCGACGATAGAATTATTATCGAATGTGACAACACCTGGTAAATTTAAAAACCACTTATACGAGGAATTACTCGCAATAATATTATTTATGATAGTAATTGAACCTTCATGCACATCTATCCCACCACCATGACTCGCGCCAGGATCACTTGACACATTGTTATATATCACATTTCCGCTAACCGTATGAATACCATTATCAATATGCATCCCGCCACCATTGATAACCGCGCTATTACCCATAATCAGGTTTTTAGAAATAACTGCGCTTGCAACCAGACTCTGACCAAGCACGACGCCTCCACCTTCTTCGGCATCATTATCCGCGATAGTATTATTTATTATCGAGACATCACTGGAATTTGCCCAAATACCACCACCAGCATTTGCACCAGTATTGTCAGCATTAGCGATATTATTGTTTATTGTATTATTTCTTATAAAGTTCTCAGCATTGGTGCCTTTCAAATTATTAATATAAATACCACCTCCATCAGCATCCGCCTGATTTCCCGATACGGTATTATTATCAAAATCAAGCATGTCAACATTGATAATTCTTACTCCACCACCTTCCAACAGGGTATTGTTGTTCTGAATAGTATTTCCGGAAATTT
>JAUWSG010000233.1 GCA_030610155.1 Gammaproteobacteria bacterium | reverse complement strand
AGTAGATGTAGATGATAGTGTGGAAGTACAGGCGCCACGTCTGCTGGTGAAGGTTGATAGGGAAAAGGCAGCCTTGTTAGGAGTATCACAGCAAACTGTTGTGTCAGCCATCACTATGGCTCTGGGCGGTGAAGATGTCAGTTATTTGCACGGCGCACAGGTTAAATATCCGGTGCCAATTCGTATCGGCTTTAGTGTTTCCGACAAAGCCGCAGTTTCTTCGTTAATGTCGTTAAAGTTACGCGCCACTTCTGGTGAAAATATCGGATCATTGGTTTCAATATCCGATGTGGTGACCGTACAACAAAGTGAGCGTGAGCAGGCGATTTACCACAAAGATATGTTGCCTGTTGTTTTCGTCACGGGTGACCTGGCGGGTGATCTGGATAGCCCGTTGTATGGCATGTTTGCGATTGCGGCGAAGCTAGATGAACAAGTTCAGACAGCGACAGGCCCACTCACACAACACTATTTCTCACAGCCTGAAAATCCTTATCAGTACAATTTAAAATGGGATGGGGAATGGCAAATTACATTTGAAACATTTCGTGACATGGGTATCGCTTACGGTGTAGGTATTTTGTTAATTTACCTGTTAGTTGTTGCACAGTTTCGATCTTATCTGGTGCCGTTAATTATCATGGCGCCAATCCCTCTTACAATTATTGGCGTTATGCCAGGCCATGCATTATTGGGTGAGCAATACACGGCGACTTCGATGATTGGCATGATTGCACTGATGGGCATCATTGTGCGCAACTCGATATTGCTAGTGGATTTTATTCAGCAGCAGGTCGGTGAGGGTGTGGCGCTTGAAGACGCGGTGATCCGGGCCGGGGCTGTGCGTGCAAAACCCATCGTATTAACGGGCCTTGCCGCAATGCTGGGTGCTCTGTTTATCATCGATGACCCAATTTTTAGCGGCCTGGCTATTTCGCTAATTTTTGGCATTTTAGTGTCAACATTGTTGACGTTGGTTGTGATTCCAGTGATGTACTACGCTTTTCGATATAAGCATCATCCGGCATAATATACATTATCGTAAAGTCACAGGAACGTGAACTCTTGTATGCATGATTATCAACCACCTGCTGACGATGGGCTAGCCGTTCTCTATCAAGATGATGTGCTATTGGTCGTGAATAAACCCAGCGGGTTATTGTCAGTTCCTGGGCGGGGTGAAAATAAACAGGATTGCTTATTGTCTCGCGTACATGTGGAACATGAGGATGCCTTAATAGTGCATCGCCTGGATATGGAAACCTCCGGAGTTATGGTGCTAGCGAGAAATAAGGACATACACCGAAAAATAAGCGGCTTGTTTGAGCGTCGCGAAGTTCAAAAAAGATACATCGCGATTGTAGATGGTCGTATAAAAAATGCTGCAGGAAAAATTGATTTACCGATAATCTGTGATTGGCCCAATCGCCCTCGGCAGATAGTTGACCATGATCAGGGAAAACCTTCTGTTACTCGGTATAAAGCGCTATCACGCAATATTGAAGAAAACACCACAAGGGTTGAGCTTGAACCTGAAACGGGGCGATCACATCAATTACGTGTGCACTTACAGTCGATAGGACATCCTATATTGGGCGATCGCCTATACGCAAACAAACAGCAGCAGGCGATGGCTCCCCGACTGTTACTTCATGCTTTATCACTAGGTTTTGTTCATCCTGTAACCTCAGAACCCCTGCGTTTTGTATGTGAGTCGCCGTTTTAATGTGTTGAGAAAAAAGCGTATTATTAATGACGGGTTATGTTTTAAAAGGAAGGAGAGGAAAATAAACAATGCAGAATGTCGATAAGGGTTTTTACAAAAGAGCGGATGCTCATATTCATTTATCAAATGACCAAATAACTGATGAAGTCAGCCGTGGTCACGTTAGCTCATCATTTTTGTATTCTGTCGCCAGGTTTAATGCCTGGGTAAGTGCTAGTGGCTTTAAAAATAATGAGGATATGTTCAAATCTAAAGAAGAAATACTGGATTATTTTGTTACAGATTACCGTAAAATGCTGGAAGAAAATCTGGATGACTACATTACCAATTTTGATTCATACATGAAAAATTCTGTTAAAGAATCATAAAGCAATTCAACTACACTAACCCATGAAGAAAATTGCTTTTATTGCTGTCTTCGCCGCAATTATCCTGAGTTGGGGTAAAATCCATACCTTTATAACAGCACCACCTGATTTTGCAGAGCTGCATGACGAAAACGTAATCCTTTATGCAACGTCATGGTGCGCGAATTGTGCAAAAACCCGAAAATTATTAAAGGCTCAAAACATCCCCTATTTTGAATACGATGTTGATAATTCTTCAGAAGGACAGCGTCAATTCAAACAACTGCATGGCAATGGAGTGCCGGTGATACTAATAAAAAACACCGTCGTTCGAGGATATAATCCCAATGCGATACTTGCCGCAGTTGAAAATCATAAAGTTATTGATTGACTGCGGTTAGAGGGTTTTATCGGCAAGCCAGCTGCATTATTTTTGGCGACGTTTTCGTAGTTTGTAATTCATGATTGTTTTAACAACCGGCCCAAAATCCAGATCGTTAAAATCCTCATATGTCTCAAAAATTGACTCCACCAGCGCATTAATATTTTCAGATGGCTCATGTTTGCCAATAGTCTGTGAAAGCGCAATCAAACCACCACATTGAATCTTTGTAATAACACTTGCGGGCATTACGGTTAAATCATCTGGCACACCAAGCACAGGTAACGCGACTGCTTTTAATGTATCAAACAGCAGGCAGCAATGCTCATGAGACTCCCGTTGTTGGCAAAGAATCCCCGGCCCATTCCTGTCGGCAATTTCATGCGCAAGCTTGCAAGCAAACGTACGGGTTATGAGCGAATGACGGAAGCGGCACTTTAATTGGGGATGTTGTGTCATATTAACGGGTTAGTATATCGCTATAGGGAAAAACTGTTTATTGATCATTCCGCTTCCTAATCATTCAGTCTTAAAACCAGCTTCCGTATGGCTGCCATCACAAAAGGGTTTGTTTTTCGATTGCCCGCAGCGACATAAGGCTGTTTCAGTACCCCGCCAGGCGGGGCGTCCACTGGCCGCAATAATGGTGAAATTTCCTGCTAGCAGTAAAGGGCCGTCTTTGAGCGGGGTAATGTTAAGTTTGCCACCGGCTTGCTCAAAGCCATCACCCGTTTCTCCAACGGCGCCAAAGTCGGTAAATTTACCGCCTGTATGGCTGTTATCACAGTAGGGCTTGTTGCTGGATAAACCACATCGACATAAAGCGGCGCGATAGTTTAATCCTGGCATATCATCCGTAGCGCCTTCAATATCCAGATCCCCCTGCACATACAACGGGCCGTTATACACCACCTGTACGGTGTTTTCTGCTGCGGGAACTTCTGACGCGCTGCCGTTTTTCACCTGATAACTTAAGGCACCAGAAGGGCAGCGTGATACGACGTCCATAGTCTCGTCCGTCGAAACCAGGTCTGGCTGACACCAGGGGTCACGACCACCTACAAACAACTCGCCACGGGCATAACCACATTCGCCAATGTGGATGCATAAGCGGCTGTCCCATTGCACGTCGATTTCATCGCCGGTGTAGGTGGTTACCTTTTGTTCGTCCATGATGCTTCTCCTTGTTGATTAAGAAGAAGGTAGCACATGAGGGGAGTAGTGCCAGATCTCACGTTATCTATCTGTTTGTAGGAATTCTCCTACATATATTGTGGGTTGGGTGTGAGAGGATGTCTGGGTGATCAAGCGAGGCTGACCCCGTT
>JAUWSG010000068.1 GCA_030610155.1 Gammaproteobacteria bacterium | reverse complement strand
TTTGATACCGCGCCAACTTTAGTGGCTTCAACATTTCCATTTTTAAATAACATCAATGTCGGAATGCCTCTAATGCCATATTTCGGCGGTGTCACTGGATTTTCATCAATATTTAATTTTGCAATTTTTATTCGACCAGAATATTCCTCGGAGAGTTCATCAAGGATGGGCGCAATCATTTTACAAGGACCGCACCAGTCTGCCCAGTAATCTACCAGGACTGGTTTATCAGATTTTGTTACTTCATCATCAAATGAATCATCAGTGATATGAACTATTTGTCCGCTCAAGGCGTTAGTCTCCATTGGTTATAATATGATCGGGTTAGCTTTTTCACTATTTGTATAAGAATCTGTGCAAGAGCCATTATTTTATTTTGCCTGTTTGTTTGGTGTTTTAACAGGCCACATTCTGTATTTTTATTTAAGTTATACGCTACTCTAACTAAACTTTACTCTAATTAAAATAGTTCACTTAAAGTCTGGATCCAGTGTAGATTAATTCAAGGTTTAGAGAATACTTTTTGAGAAGGATTCTGTCATCAGGCAGTCAATATGCGCGTGCTTTTTCTTTAATATCTTTTAATTTTATAGCAAAGTATGTGCTAAACGACAACCATTATAGCGTAAAAAGCGGCAATATTATCATGATCTTTAATATTGGCCCGCAAATCATGTAATTGTCATAATTTATGCCTATTCAGTCGCTTTCCAGATTATTCTTAGGGCCCGCGAGTTTCAATTAATTACACAAGTTATGTTGTTATCAGGCTATGGCTGTCTTTGCAGGCAATAGGGTCTGTAATGGGTTCATCGCCCTGGTTCCAGGCGGGCTTGCTGCGCGGACTTATTGAGTTATTTCAAAGAGCCTGGTTTGGTTTCTGCCGCTGTCTTTTGCCTGATACAGGGCCTGGTCTGCATGTTCGATGAGTACATGACTGATAGCATGGGTATCTTTTTGGGGATCATTGTCGTTCAGTTTTGACATGCCAATGGATAATGTCACTCCAAGTTGTTTATGGTCCTCAAAATCAAATTTATACTCCGCAACCCGCTCGCGTATACGTTCAGCAATATCAAGCGCATCTGTTATTGATGTGTTGATCAGTAGCACTGAGAATTCTTCGCCTCCGTACCTTGCCAGCACATCTGTCCCGCGTAATTGAGACTTGATAATGTTCGCGACATCAGTCAGGACCCGATCTCCGGTTTGATGTCCATAGTTGTCATTTATGCGTTTAAAAAAATCAATATCCAGTAACAGAAAAGTGAGCGGAGAGGTTGTTCGTTTTGAGCGTGAAATTTCTTCGATGATTCTTTGGTCGAAGAAGCGGCGGTTGTTGACCCCGGTTAATGGGTCAGTTAATCCTATTCGCTTCAATCGCTCATGATTGGCCGTATTTTCCAGGCAAATTGCAATAATAGCGGCCAGTCTTTCGAGAAAATCGGTTGCGGTATTCGAAATGAATCGTTCAGGATTATCGCTGCCCAGATTAAGGCTGCCCGTCAGTTTGTCATGTCTGATGAGAGGAAGTAATGCGATACTGCCCGTGTTCTCCTGTTTTTTCGGGAACAAAAGTTGATGATCACTTTTTTTATAGTCGCCTAGCCTGGGGAAAAGTGATAACCCAAATAGCTGGTTGAGTTGTTCTTCAGTCTGGAAAAAGAGTAAATCAGGATGTGCGTTCAAATCGATGCCTTCTTCTTGCAGTATGCGTTGCAATTCGAATTCCGGGTCGATGAGTGCAAGTGTTACATTTTCCAGTTCGGCAATTGCTCGGTACTGAACAAGAATTTGCTCTATAAGTTCGAGCAGGGAATTAGTACTGATAAAACGGATTTCCTGTGACTGTATACGCCGCAGTTGTTGTTCGTTTTTTCGTGCCTGGTTGATGAGGATACGTTGCTGGCGTTTTAATGCCTGATTTTCTAAATAAAGATCTGTCGCCATTGAATTTTATCAAGCCAAGTTTATGTTAAATAAATAAAGTATAGCGTATTTGTCAGGGGGGGGGGGAAAAATATTATCTGGCCTATGCAGCAAGCGTGCTGGCCATTGCTTCAAGTTCTGCTTCGTTTTCTAAAAATGATTCCAGGCAATCGTTGAGTTGTGCTTCTTCGAGACCTAGTTTTTGCAACAGCGAAGCGGGACATTCCGTGCCGGGTGCGTCACCAATACCGTGCGATTTTAACAAACGGTCGGTGAGGAGGACGAGGTTTGCATAGGTATCATGATTGTCTGAATAGTCTTCGTTATGGTGTTCACGAATGCAGGTGATAATCTCGGCTGGCATGTTCCAGGCTTGCATCAACCATGCGCCGATTTCTGTATGTTGTACGCCGAGTAAATCAATTTCATGTTCTACCACTGATTTTTCAGGGTCGTTGAGTATGGCCTGGTTTAGCTGTAAAAATTCATTTTTAAATAAGTGACCAAGCAGCAGGAAACCAAAATTGTGTAGCAAGCCGCTCAGGTATGTCAGGCCTGCTTCTGGCCGCCTGTCTTTGGGCATTAACTTGCCAATTAGTTGTGTCAGTGTTGCTGAGTATATTGCATGTTTCCAGAATGCATGTAGCCCCAGTGGTCCGTCCTTCGGGTTTTTGAACGCAGAGGCAGCGGCAAGCCCGAGGGCGATGTTCATGACCATGTCATAGCCTAATACGCGGGCAATAGCGTCCTGGATAGAAGTGATTGAACCACGGTATCCAAAAAACGGCGATTTCGCATAGCGAATTATTTGTGCTGCCAGACTGGGGTCGAGTTCAACCAACGCCGCCAGATCTTCTGCGCGTGCATAAGGGTTGGCGTTGAGATGAAAAATTTTTGTTGCCATTTCGGGCATAGGCGGCAACTCAGTAATTCTCTCTATGCGCTGCTTGATATTCACGCCGGCAAGTTCATCGTTTTTTGACATAGTGACACTAACGCTTTGTTTAGTAGCTGAAAAAAACCAGATAAATTATAACAATACCTACTTTACATAATTCTATAGTTTAGAGGTATGACTTGCTAGACATATTGTTATAATAAATAAGCACATTAATATAATTTATGATTATATAATTATTTGTGATGATATGCCCTGAGGAATAAATATATTCACTGGGGCGGAAAATGAAGCGTCGACAGCGTGAGAAACGCTTCGTTTATTGAGATGGGTTGAGCCTGTATTTCTGTCTACTGACAGCCAGAAATGCAGGTTTACTGCACAGGGTTAGTGTACAGAGCACCGTACTGCTCTCATGTTCTTCGGGCGATTTATGCCGCCCGTGTACAACAAGGCTTTCGCTATTCTATTTAAAGTTTGTGGTTGAGGGAATAGATATTTATCGCGGTCGATTAATGACTCTTTTTAAATTGGGGTTTTCTGAAATTTGGTAGCTCTACAGAGATTGTACCTGGCAAGGTAAAGATGTTTTTTGTTTTGTCTTCCAGCATCAGGTTGTATTGGCCCAGTGGCATGTTTTTGGGCACGACTAGCGACAGTGTTGTCTTGCCTGTTTTTTGACTTGCTATGTCTGGTAGCAATGTCAGTGTTGAGAGGCGTTTTGCGCCGGCGAAAAAAACCTGGTCCTTATTTACCTGGAAATAACTTACCCGGTTTGAAGAAGTATATTTATTGTTGAATTTGAGTTTGTTTTCTTTCGTGATCGTAAAGGCCAAAAGGTCAGAA
This sequence comes from Gammaproteobacteria bacterium, assembly GCA_030610155.1. Taxonomy (GTDB): domain Bacteria; phylum Pseudomonadota; class Gammaproteobacteria; order SG8-11; family SG8-11; genus JAADIM01. Next base: position 9,796 of record JAUWSG010000068.1, on the reverse strand, counting down.
TGCTCTGTCGTCGCATACAGGGTGTCAGCAGAAATTTTTATGTCGATCAGATTTTCCTTTATGTCGATGGCAGCTGTTTGTTTGAATGTATTACCGTTTTTAGTTAATACGCGGATATGCTGGTCACCTGTCGATATGAAGAGCGCATTGTTGAGAAAGCGAATTGTTTTTACATTTTCAGCTAATATATATTTGGACCTGAAATTAGTTTGTCCGTTATTGTTTATGTCGTAAATAAACAGTGATTTATTCTGGTTTGCGGATATAAGTTGCTGGTTACCAATCCAGAGTTTGTCACCTTGCATTTTAGCGGTGTGTATTTTAATGGGTGTGCCGGGATCAGAGATATCGAACGTGGTAAGGGTTCGGTCTTTATCAAGTACAAATGCAAAATTCTTGTTTATCTGAAGTGAAGAAATTTCTCCGGTAATGTTAATTGTGGTGACCAGTCTGGTTTGAAAAGGGTCGCGGATATCGATAACGGACACTGTGTGGTCTGAGGTGACGAAGCAGAAATTTTCGTGTATTGAAATTAATGTTGATTCACCTGGTAATTCCAGGCCGGCTATCCACATAGGGTTAAGCGCGTTTCTGGTGTCATATATCTGTAACCCGGATTGGCCATTAGTCGTATAGGTATAGTTGCCCTTTGTTGCCAGACGACGAATGGTTTCTTTTGCGTGATATTGGCTGACCAGGATGGGTTGGCGTTTATTTTTAACGTCGATAGTTTTTATACCGCCCCACCAGTCCAATGCATAAATAATGTTGTCCTTTTTATTGGTGCCCCAGGTGGCACCATCGGTATCGTAGTAACCCACAATGACAGGATTGCTGAGGTCCTTGATATCAACGATTTGCAGGCCTGCATACCAGGCGGCAATATATGCAGTGTCGCCGTCCAGCTCGATTCCACGGGCATTGCCGGGGATAGCGAGATGGCTGATCAATTCTGGCTGTTCTGGTGTGCTGATATCCAGTATATAAAGCCCCTTGTCAAAGAAGGTAACAAAGGCAATGTTATTTCTTATTTTGATATCTTCAGCAAAGCCGCCGGGGTTGAACTGGCCAATGAGTACCGGATTTTCCGGGGAAGAAACATCAAACACAAGTAAGCCGGTCGAGTCATCGGCAATATAAGCAATATTGTCCTTAACATCGATGGCCCAGGCTTTGCCGGGTGTGTCGACGCCGCCCAGACGTTTGGGGTGTTTTATGTCCCGGATACTTATTATATGAAATCCCCCGCGATGGTCCGCCAGGTATAAAACATCATCAATTAGCTTGAGCGTGTAGGCCAGTCCGGTCGTCGGTAGTTCTGATATCAGTTGCGGCTGTGTTGGATCTTTCACGTCAATGATTTGCAAGCCGTGGTCATCGTCACCTACGAATGCGTAATGACCCCTGACGATAATGCCTTTGGATGATCCTTTGGTGTGGTAACCGGAGACATGTTTGATTGCGCTGGGGTGGCTGATGTCATAGATATGCAAGCCAGAAAACCAGTCTGCGACATAAAGAAGATTGTCCTTGATGTCGCCTCTTCGGCTTCCGCCCAGGGTAACGCCTTCTGTGTTGATCGGTGGCGTAATCTCAGCTGACAAGTTGAGAGAGGTTATATTCTCTTTTGTTACGATTAGCGCTGATTTTTCCCGGTATGCCAGGTGTTTGATTTGTTTATCGGCCTGGTAGGTGGAAAGTATCACGGGTGATTCCGGTCTGCTGATGTCGATTAAATACAGACGATTCTGCAGGTTGCTGGTTAGAATGCGGTTATTGCCGAGTGATAGTTTGTTTGTATAGCCCGTTTTATTATTGCTGCCTAAAAAGACAATATTTTCCGGGTTGCTGATATCCAGTATGCTTAATCCAGTCAGGCCATCAGCAACATAGGCAAGATTTCCTCGTACTACGATATCGAGCGCACTTCCACTGGTGATGAAATGATCTGCTTGTTTTATTTTGCTGGTATTGTTGGTGTTCAGAACAATAATGCCGTTTTTTTCTGTTGCCAGAAAACAATAGCCATTTGAAGCAGACAGTTTTACGGCTTTATGGTTTAGTTTGTGTTTTGCTTTCAGTCTAGGCGCTGAGGGGCCGCGGATGTCAAATATCAAAAGTATTTTTTGTTCTTGCAGTAAATAAAGGTGACCATTGTCGGCGGTCATGTCCGTGATAATGCCATTTACAGTGGTTTTGTTTTTTATTGCGAGACTGGCGTGATCAAGGCTGAATAATTCGCCCGATTGCGTTATAGCGAAAATACTTGTTTGATTTGCCGCGAGCTTGATGACTGCAGACCCCAGTTTTGTTTTAGAGCTGATGTCTGGCGTTTTGCCGGTGCTGTCGAGTGATATTATCTCGCCGTTAGCTGATGCAATAATGGTATTGTCGCGGGAAAGCAGGACGTCTTTTATGTTGTCCGGCGAAGGTAGTAATATATTTGTTATGTTTTCCGTATAAGGCCCGCCTGGTGAAAGAAAGGCGTGTGTTATTGCTGTATTTTTTTCAAGTGTAATCGTTATCTCTGTTTCTTTGCCATATCGAATCGTGCCGGGTTCGATTCTGGTCGCATGAAGGTCAACTGGTAATGATGTATTTGTTGAGGCGGCAAATGAATATAGAGGTGTGCTGGCTAATATGAGTATGTTGAGCAAATATGTTGTTTTACAGATTCTTGATTTTTGCACTGCGTGCGCCTCCGGTCGCGCGTAGATCCGCAGTCATTCGCTTGGCGGTTTCCAGTCCTATCAGCTCAGGTAAATAATAAACCCCTCTGAATTCTTCGTTAACTTGTCTGATATGAATGAAATACGTCTGCCCGCTTTCGAAATTCATATTGGCTCTTCGTGTCATTTCAACGGGCATTAATTTGTTGGTGAACATGGTGAAGGACCGGGTTGTTATCGTTGCGTCTACAGGTTTTATATGTATCAGTGTGTATTCGCCTTTGCCCAGGGTGATCAATTCTTTTCTGTTTAATTCGATTTTAACCGGGTTGTCCGCAATACCGCGCTCGCGATAGGTGAACGGTCGAATAAAATAAACGCTGGCGGATGGTTTTTCACTGTCTGATTCGACCAGAATGTGTTTTTTGTTGACGGACGTTGAGCCGCACCCCGAGGTAACAAGAATAACGCTAATGATAAAAATGATGGAAAATATTCTGTAAGCATACTGCATCATGTACGGGTCCTGATATATTTATGGAGAAGGGTTAGGGTAGCGATGATGTATTTCTTCGATATACTGGAGTACCTTGGAAGAAAATGCCAGGTTTACGCTATCCAGATCTGTGTTTCCAAGCCGTCGTGTTTCCAATAATCTATACCTTAATCTTAATATAGTTCTGTTTTAGTGCCAGCTGCGACTGACCGGTCGCGCGCCTGAAAAGCCGCTCATACTATAAATGACTTCCGGCGAAAATATAACCCGCTGGTCCGCTCTTAAAAAGTGAGAACCTGTTCTCAAAAAATACAAATAAGCTAAAAATCGACTGAAATCAGCTGTTTTTGTGAGTGCAATCACACCCCGAATGCTGTATGTGGCTCAGTATTTTTCACTGGATTAAATAATATATAAGCATCAAAAAGGATGTTTCGGAGGCAATATGTATAAAATATTAATGATTGTGGTTGGCGCAATTGCGCTATTTTTTGTAACCGGTGACGCATTATTTACGGCCACCAATGGTCTGGGCGAATATCAGGATTTGATCGGTGCTATTTTGATCGCAGTGCTGAGCAAGCCCATGATCGAGCGTTTGATGGACTAGCGTTTAAGTAGTTACTGTCATCGCAGGGCACGCAAAATCGATGTTTTTGCATGCTTTGCGATGATATTTTATTTATTTACAGGTTGAGGCTGACGGTTTTCATCAACTGAGACATAGGTCAGTAATGCCTCGGTCACTTTAACGCATTGTTCAGCAATGCGGTCGCGTTCGGCATAAACTTCAACAGAAACGGTGATGGACGTAGTGCCTACCTTTTCCACTTCTGCATAACAACTGATTAAATCGCCAACAAAGACAGGTTTTTTAAATAAAAACTCATTTACTGCGACGGTGGCGACGCGTCCATGTGCGCGCCGAATGGCGCAGATGCTGCCGGCAATATCAACCTGAGACATGATCCAGCCACCAAATATATCACCTGATGCATTGGTGTCCGATGGCATGGCAACGACCCGGAGTGTCGGGTGTTTGTCAGTAGGTAATATATTTGTCGTATCATTTTCCATGTCAGGCCTTTTTAATTGATAAGTTTTGTTTAGTCGCCACTATGAAGCTGTTGCCAAATGAGATGGGCCGATAATTTTACTTGCATAACAATACTTTGTTGGTCAAGAAATTTCCGTTATTACAGAAGCACCTCCACCAGTATGAGGCAAGGGTTATCGATTGTCATATTCGTCTATAGAGATATTATCCTGCCATTCGATTCCGCTGAGGCCATAGTTATAACCAAGATTAAATAGTTTTGTCATCTTCTCGGGATTAAACTCTGTCGCGTCATCGACATAGTTTATATCCTTTGGCACGGCTGCCATACGAAATTTGATCCCCTTTTTAATGCAGCTTTCATAGAGTCTGTACACGCTTTTATCAAAGAGCAAGTCTGTCTCTATTTCAATAAATGCGGCGATAACATCACTGGGTGACTGCTCTACGGGATCATACATAGTTCTGTTGCGATACTTCCGATTTGCAATGGTATAGAGCGTAGTATCAAAGATATAATTCTCGTCACTTCTTAAGCCTAAAACTTCCTTCCAGTCGACAAGCAGGCCGACCATAAACACATGCGAGTAAATTCCACCATCAACATGCATCTGGTAATACTCTTTATCTCCAATATCCACTCTTATATATTGGGGAGGCAAGAAAATCGGCATAGCGCTGGAAGCGTAGATGATGTCAGAAAATCTTTGATATTTATCACTTCTGCTGCTTGATGCAATGGCTCCCATATCCCATACAATTAGTTGTCCTGTATCTATGTTGGTTGTTCCGATGTAGAGGCGTCGTCCCTTTGCATGCTCAGCAGCAACGCTGTTTAAAAGCGCTTCGTTAAAGTTATTAGAAAATAATTTTTTCAAAGGCGCCGGATTCATCAGGTAGGCGAAACCAAAAAAACTAAGCCAGCTAGTTGTATAGATATCTTTTGTATACATTTTCGTATAAAAATTCTTTACTTTTTCCAGTTCATCACCGCCTAGAAAGACAAAGGTCGCCATCACCGCGCCGGTAGACACTCCCGTCACTATATCAAACTCAGGAATATCTCCTCTGTCTGTCCATCCGGACAATAGACCGGAGCCAAATGCACCCCGTGTCCCTCCACCTGATAACGTTAAGATATTAAAAGGAATAGCTGCATTACTATCGCGATGACCATTCGCTTTTTTGATCAGTGCACTTCCGATGCTGTCTCTAAGAGTGAATGTGCCGCTCTTGTCTATATTTAAGTCAATGGCGCCCCAGGGAAGTGTTGCAGAATATGCTTCAGGCAATGCCGGAGGTCTTGTTGCGCAGCCTGAGAACATTGTAAACAAGAGCAGTAAAAGTAAGATCAACAGATGTTTTGTATGTTTTGAGATTGTCATTTTAAAGTGTCATCTAGAGGATAAAAAATTAAGCGTGCCATTCATAAAATCAGCCACTTCCACATTGGAGTGGCTCCAGTCATTTTTCATGTCAGGTATTTTTGAGTGATGAGTTTCGTTTAACCGCCACTATGACGCTGTTGCTAAATGAAATGGGTTGGTTGTTTATACTAATCACTGATAAACAGAAATATTACACCAAAAATGACAGTCAGTATTCCTAACACGAAAACAAACCAGTCGCCATTTGCAATGCCGGGTTCAATGGTGGAAATTTCAGGTTTATCAGGATTGTAAGATACTTGCACGTTCGTCCCCACGGGGTATTTTTTCAGATATTGATTTGTCAGTTCCTGTGATGGTGACACACTATCTGGAAAATTCAGGGGGCATTGATAATCCTTATCATTAACACGATAGCTGAACTCTATTTGAGGCAGAAGATCATCAGCTTTCGAAGTGGCTTCAACCTTTGAAATAGAGCCCTGTGCTTTAGGCCACAATAGCGTTTTCTTGCCCTCGCGAATAATACGCCAACCCCATAAGGTGGCGAATAGACCCGCAATGATAAATAACGACAGTATGATGATGTATGGATTAAACATATTAAATAATTGGGGTTAGAGTAAAGACATGCAGATCAAGGAAAAATGTATAGCATATCTCGATCGATCCTGGCGTCTGTTTTGTCGTCATACCATTATGACTTACGTTGATGAGTATTCAAAAGGATATTTTCCCTTCAAATCTATTCATGACATTAATCAGCTTATGCTGAAACATTATTTGTAGAATTATTTTAATTGCAAAAAGATCAGGCATCCTTATCTATATTGTTTTATGGAGCGCGGGGTATAAAAGTGACTCGCGCAGACCAGTTTTTTACGCAGGTCATTGTTCTTCATTGTTTGTTTTGATTCGCACGATTTCGCTCCAGCCGTCGCACAAAAACTTTCTCCAGCTCAACCAGGAACAATACAGAGGAAGAGACGAGCAGAATGCGTAACCATATATCGAAGTCAATTGCCGCGGTGCCAAATAAGGACTGCATTGGCGCAAGATAGGTAAAACCAAGTTGTAATATGATGAGTATAACAATGGCAATCAGCACATAACGGTTGCCTGTTAATCCTGCCCGGTTAAATACTGAGGCAGTGATATAACGAGAGTTGAATAAATAAAAAATTTCAAACACGACCAGCGTATTCACAGCCACCGTGCGTGCGTGCTCGATACTGACGCCTTGCGCCATGTCCCAGAGGAAAAGACCAAATGTTCCACTCAACAGGATAACGGAGACAAACGCAACACGCCAGATAAGATGAGGTGCCAGCATCGGTTCATGGGCATTGCGTGGTGGGCGTCGCATTACATTCTTTTCGGGTGGTTCAAATGCCAGTGTCAGCGCCAGGGTCACAGCCGTCACCATGTTCACCCAGAGTATTTGTACAGGCGTTAATGGAAGCTGGTCAAAACCAAGCAAGATGGCAGCAAGGATAATCAGCGCCTCACCACCATTGGTTGGTAAAATAAAAAGGATGGCTTTCTTGAGGTTATCGTAAACCGTGCGTCCTTCTTCCACGGCGTGAGTGATTGAGGCAAAATTATCATCGGCCAGTACCATTTCGGCGGCTTCCTTGGCCGCTTCTGTGCCGTTGTGGCCCATGGCGGTACCTACATCGGCGCGTTTCAAGGCAGGCGCATCGTTGACGCCATCTCCTGTCATGGCGACGATAAAACCCTGCTCCTGCATCAGTCTGACCAAAAGCAGCTTGTGTTCAGGGTTGACGCGCGCATACACATCAACATCTTGTACGTGTTGGCGTAACTCATCCTCGCTCATTAAATCAAGTTCTTGTCCGGTGAGCACATCATCGCTATTAACGAGTTTAAGTTGTCGGGCGATGGCGCGTGCGGTGGCACTGTGGTCGCCGGTGATCATTTTCACCCGAATACCTGCCTTGTCACAGACTTGCACCGCCTCAATTGCTTCCTCGCGAGGTGGATCGATCAAGCCAAATAGTCCCAGCATAGTCAGGTCATTTTCTACATCACTGAACGTAAGTTCCATCTGTTCATTATTTGCTGGCTTGACCGCAATGGCCAAAATTCGCTGACCTTGCTGTGCCACTTCTTCAATACGGTTTAACCAGTATTTTCTATCCAGGGGCTGTTCACCATCAACCGTTCGCTGATGAGCGCACATCTCTAATATACGTTCAGGGGCGCCTTTGAGAAAGATGAAAGCATCACCGGTGTGGCTGTGATGAAGTGTCGCCATAAAACGATGCTCGGATTCGAAAGGTATGAGGTCGGTGCGCGGGTATTGTTTCGCCACAGCCTCAATATCCAGTCCGGCTTTTAAACCTGCTACTATCACTGCCCCCTCCATCGGATCTCCGTGGACAAGCCATTCATCGTTTTTTTGTTCCAGTGTTGCATCATTGCAAAGTACTGCAGCCCTGACTGCCTCCAGCAGAAGAGGCTGCTCTTCGGGACGGATATCCATGTTTGCCAGCGATATTGCACCGTGGGGATCGTAGCCTGTGCCACTAAACTTAAATAGACCAGCGGCGCTGGCCATGGTGCGCACGGTCATTTCGTTGCGGGTCAGGGTGCCGGTTTTGTCTGAACAAATCACTGTTACCGCGCCCAATGTTTCGACGGCAGGTAGTCTGCGAATAATGGCATTACGCTGAGCCATGCGTTGTACCCCGATAGCCAGCGTGATGGTCATAATGGCGGGTAACCCTTCAGGTATTGCAGCCACTGCGAGGCTGACGGCGGCAAGAAACATTTCAGCGAACCCATAATCTCGAACCAACGATCCGAAAGCGAAAGTAATAATGGCAATACCCAGAATGGCGGCCGTCAACCAGCGGCCAAACTGGGCCATTTGACGTAACAGGGGAGTTGTTACCGACTCTACTTCCGAGACCAGAGTGCTGATGCGGCCAATTTCGGTTTGTGCGCCGGTCGCAATCACCACGCCGGCACCCTGACCATGGGTAACCAGGGTGCCCGAATAAGCCATGCAAAGATGGTCTCCGATTACGGCCTCCTGTGCGACAGGCTCGGTAATTTTTTCTACCGCCATCGACTCACCTGTTAATATCGACTCCTGAATTTGGAGCCCCTTGACACGAAACAAGCGCAAATCTGCCGGGACTTTATCGCCTGATTGCAATAAGACGATATCACCGGGCACCAGCTCTTCAGCCTGGATCGTCGTTTGTCGGCCACCACGCATAACCATTGCATTAGGCGAAAGCATTTGCCGTATTGCTCTCAAGGCATCCTCGGCCTTGCCTTCCTGCACGTATCCGATCAAGGCGTTGAGAACAACGACTCCGAGGATCACACTGGCGTCTACCCAGTGCTCCAGTAGGGCGGTGACTGCGCTTGCCGCAATCAGCACATAGATCAATACATTATGGAATTGGTAAAGAAACCGTATTAATGGACCTCGAGTCTTCGGCTCGGGTAGCTGGTTCGGCCCGTGTTTAGCGAGCCTGTTCGTTACTTCTTCTCTGGAGAGACCGTCTGCTGTCGTGTCGAATGATTCAAGGGCTGTTTTTGCGCTTTCGGTTTGCCAGCTTTCTGAGGCCGAAACTGACTCACCTGATTGACCATTTAGTTTTCTGAATGCTTTAAGTGAATGTCGTATCACCACAATGCCCACAACAGACAGAATGACCAGCATAGCAAGGATAATCGGCCACTCAGTGACTACAGTATCAAAATTCCATGTAAGATTGTCATTCATTTTGGCAGGTTTTTATTTAGGTATTTGTTACATTATATCTACACTATAGAGGTGTCCTGGTCTTAAGTGAACAAGAATAATCCACTGTTGCCGGGTCAGAGTGATTCAGTGGCCTTTATACAAAAGATCAATTTTGTCCTGGTGCAGGGCAATGATACGCTCACGTTTGAGTTTCAAGGTGGGGGTCATCAGTTCATTTTCTATCGTCCAGGGTTGTAAAAAAATAGCTGCTTTATAGATTTTTGCGTAACCCGGGAAATCACATAATTGTTTTTTTATTTTTTCCAGAACCAGTTTTTTTAGCGTTTTATCTGATAGAGGATCATCATCATTGTCTGATAAATTCAGTCGCTTTGATAATGATTGCCAATGTTGCGGGTTTAATACCACGAACGCAGATATAAATGGTTTTCCTTCACCTAT
>JAUWSG010000193.1 GCA_030610155.1 Gammaproteobacteria bacterium | reverse complement strand
CCAAAACCACCGCCACCAAAACCACCACGACCTCCGCCCAACAGGCTACCCAAAAGCATTCCGCCCAGGATCCCGCGGCCAACACCACCTCTTCGCCCTCGTCCAAATAACGAGGGACCAATTAAAAAGAACGCTAGAAAAAGCAGGAAGCCCAGATTCGAACCCCCACTGCGTTTCGTTTTTTGCATTCGGGGACTAGGAACATTCTCCAATTTTCCGCCAATACTTTCGGCAATCATGTTCAAGCCAACCAACACACCAGCGCCAATTTGGCCTTGTTTGAAAAAAGGAATAATGCCTGCACGAATAATGCGTCCTGCAAGCGCATCCGGAAGATCGCCTTCGAGACCTTGCCCTACCTCGATACGAACTTTGCGATCCTCGGTGACTACTAAGAGAAGCACACCGTCGTCCTTTTCCTTTGACCCCAGCTTCCATTGATCAACAACTTTAATGGAATACGTCTCGATTGTTTCGTCCTCAAGCCTGGGCACCACAAGCACTTGAAGCTGGGGACCGTACTTGCGCTTGAACTGCAACAAACTGGATGCGATTTTTGCTTGATCAGAACGGCTCAACACTCCCGCTAGATCAACTACTGGGCTTGTGAGCTTTGGAACGTCGAGGGAATATACCGGGCTTGCCCACAAAACGCAGACAACCATTAAGGGAGTCAGCAGAGAAAGCAACGAAGAATGCAGCGCCTTGGAAACCATCAGAATTCTACGACGGGCGCTTGCTTAACCTCTTCTTCATTTTCGACACTGAACTGCGGTTTCTTCTCATGGTTCAGGAATATCGAGTTGTACCAGGATGTAGGTGGTACCGTGACCAGGTTATTGAACTGTTTTATCGACTGAATGTAACGATTCCTGGCAACAGTAATTCGGTTTTCTGTACCTTCGAGTTGCACCTGAAGATCAAGAAAGTTTTGATTAGCCTTAAGATCTGGATAGCGCTCAACAACAACCATCAGACGAGACAGAGCCGATCCCAATCCGGCTTGCGCCTGCGAGAACTTTTTTAAGGTTTCGGGTGTCAGCTGACCGGCATTAACCTGGGTATTGGTTGCCTTTGCGCGAGCTTCTACAACCGCCGTGAGCGTGTCTTTTTCATGAGAAGCGGAACCCTTCACGATATTTACTAGATTAGGAATTAAATCAGAGCGCCTCTTATACTGATTGAGAACTTCCGACCAAGCGGCTTCTACTTCGTTAAGTGCCGTGGGAATACTTTGCATTCCACAACCGGACAAGAGAATCGACAAGATCAACACAGACCCAAGGGATAATTTTGAATTTTTCATGCACGCAACCTTAACAGAAATGGGCGGGAAGTCCTATCATTCTAACTGAACTAGCTATTTTTTAAATAAAGATTGTCGCGATAATTTATTAGACACCCATATTTGATTTAGTAATTTATTAGACACCCATATTTGATTCCACCAATTAAATAGAAGTCAGTACACCAGCCTGAGTCTATTACGTTTATTACGCTAAAACCCGCATAAAAATGGCTTTCAAGTATTCTGTCTCGGCCAGTGCCGGGTGTATCGGATGGTCCAGGTTTTGTTGGCCGTATTCCAGTAGCTGGAGTTGTCGATGAACATGGTTACTGGCGTGCAATAGCGTATTTTTGAATTCCCTGGCACCAATATGGTATGAGCAGGAGGCGGAAATCAGGAACCCGTCTTTGGTCAGCACTTGCATTGCCAGTTGATTAATACGCTGATAGGCGAGTGTGCCCTGTTTTATATCTTTTTTTCGTTTGATAAAGGCCGGTGGGTCGAGGATAACAACATCAAATTTTTTCTTTTGTTCTTTTAATGTTTTTAATATATCAAAGGCGTCACCTGAGTCTGTATGAACTTTATCAGAAACCTTGTTGAGTTCGGCATTGGTTTTGATGGCATTGATGGCACGATCTGATGTGTCGACACACATGACGTCTTTTGCACCGTTATTGGCCGCCTGGATTCCCCAGGCACCGACATAACTAAACATATCCAGGACACGTTTGCCCTTAATGTATTTAATCATTTTGGCCCTGTTTGCACGTTGGTCATAAAACCAGCCGGTTTTTTGCCCACTTGTTAATGACGTTTGAAACAAGGTGCCATTTTCTTCTAATTCAATCGTATCGGGAATCTCGCCCTGTACCGTTTCAACATAACTTGTTAAGCCTTCCATGCTACGCGTCGTCACGTCATTGCGAAGCAGAATGGCTTGCGGTTTAATAACCTTGTTCAAAGCGTCAATAATATCGGATTTAACACGTTCCATGCCGGCCGTGCTGATTTGTACCACCAGAATGTCCCCATAACGATCGACCACCAGGCCAGGCAAGCCATCACTTTCACCAAAGATCAGGCGATAATAAGCGCGTTCGAAAAATTGTTCCCGTAGGGACAGGGCGATACCAAGACGATGCACGATCAATGATTTATTCAGCTGAATAGCCGGGTCACTGCTGATCAGTCGGGCACAAATCAGTGATTGGGGGTTCACATAGGCGCTGCCGAGCGGTTTGCCCATGCTGTTTTCAAGGCGAATGTTTTGTCCGGCTTCAAAATCAGTTAGAGGTGTTTTTTTTGTATCCACTTCATTGCTGAATATCCAGGGATGACCTGCCCGGATACGGCGGTCCTCGTTCTTTTTCAGGCGCAGTATCGGTAGAGTGTTTGAATCAGTCATGGTATGAAGTTTAAACCTTTGTCAGAAGTCGCATAGGGTAGCAAAAAAAAGCGGTCATGGGGCGATGAAAGCAGTATAATAACCAACCAAAATACTATGGTATATTCATTCACTTGGCTGAGAAGTAAATGTCTTACTTTAGAGAAGAAAATGAAAAGCAAACAACACACAAATCGTCTGGCAAATGAAACCAGTCCTTATTTACAGCAGCACGCGCATAATCCTGTGGACTGGTATCCCTGGGGTGAAGAAGCGATTGAAAAAGCGCGCGCTGAGGATAAACCGATATTGCTGTCCATAGGTTATTCCGCCTGTCACTGGTGCCATGTGATGGCGCATGAATCATTCGAGGAGGAGCAAACGGCAGAAGTCATGAACCGTTTGTTTGTTAATGTCAAAGTAGACAGGGAAGAGCGTCCTGATCTGGATAAGATTTACCAGACGGCACATCATTTACTCACTCGCCGTAATGGTGGTTGGCCGCTGACGATGTTTTTGATGCCGGACGACCATGTCCCTTTTTTTGGCGGTACTTATTTCCCCCCGGTCGCTTGCCAGGGTATGCCATCGTTCACAGAGCTGATGAACCATATTGATGAATATTATAAAAATCAAAGAAATGATCTTGTTAAGCAAAATGATTCGGTGCTGTCTGCCCTTCATCAATATGCAAATAAAACATCATCTGTCGGGCAGCTGACTTCGATACCGTTAGATGTCGCCAGGCAGCAGTTGGCGAAAAGTTACGACTCTGTTAATGGCGGTTTTGGTGATGCACCTAAATTTCCTCATCCAACCAATATTGAGCGCCTGATGCGGCACTGGGCGGCGAAGCTGGAGGATGAAGCAGCGCTTGAAATGGCGACACAAACATTACATGCCATGGCTTCCGGGGGGATATATGACCAGTTAGGGGGCGGCTTTTGTCGTTATTCTGTGGATGAGCGTTGGGAGATTCCGCACTTTGAAAAGATGCTTTATGACAACGGGCCACTATTAAGTTTATATGCCCGGGCATATAAAGCGACAGGCAGTGCCGTTTTTAAACGCATTGTTACGCAAACAGGCGATTGGGTAATACGTGAAATGCAATCAACTGATGGCGGATATTATTCCACACTGGATGCGGATTCAGAGGGTGAAGAAGGCAAGTTTTATGTCTGGACACAAGAAGAGGTTGAACAGGCGCTTGAAAACAAAACCGAGCTGGATGTGGTGAGAAAAATTTATGGTCTTGATCAACCTGCAAACTTTGAAGGTAAATGGAATTTTTGTGTAAAACAAAATACCAATGATATTGCAGGTCAATCGGGCCAGGATGAAACTGAAGTCAATAATGCGTTAAGTTCTGCCAGAAAAAAATTATTCAATCGTCGTGAACAGCGTATCAGGCCCGGGCGTGATGAGAAAATATTGACTTCCTGGAATGGTCTGATGATTAAAGGCATGGCAGAAGCGGGCCGTTTGACTGGCGAGGAAAAATTTATTGATTCTGCGCATAGGGCACTGGATTTTGTTAAATCCACCCTGTGGATAGAGGGTCGTTTAGTTGCAACCTGTAAAGATGGTAAGGCACATATAATGGCCTACCTGGATGATTATGTGTTCTTGATTGACGGCATACTGGAGTTATTACAGGCCCGCTGGTGTACGGAAGATCTTGAGTTTGCAATTCAATTACTCGATGTTGTATTGGAACAATTTGAAGATCGGGAAGAGGGCGGGTTCTATTTTACTGCAAATGACCATGAGGCGCTGATCTTTCGTCCCAAGCCATTTTCTGATGATGCCTTGCCTTCAGGTAATGGTGTGGCGGCATCGGTGTGTATTCGCCTGGGGCATTTGACAGGTGAGCAACGTTTCATGACAGCGGCGGAGCGGACATTAAAGTCTGCTTGGGATGATATTACCCAGTTTCCACATGGTCATAATGCCTTGCTGCTGGCGCTGGAGCAATATTTGTATCCCGGGCAGAATATCATTTTACGGGGTGAGAAAGGCCGGATGAATGAGTGGCAGCAGTTGTGTAGTCAGGGCTATAAACCAGGCCGGTTTGTATTGGCTATTCCGCAAGATCAGTCTGATTTGCCGGGTGCACTGGCAAATTATGAGGTGAAAGGGCAGGTTGTGGCCTATATATGCGAGGGTTTTGAATGCCAGCCACCGGTGATGGATAAAGATGAGCTTGAAGCGAGGTTGTAGGTTGGGGAGTTATTTTAGAAACCTTGGGGCAATTGGAGGTCACGGTCTCTCCGCACGTCCGTGTGCTCCCGAGATCACTCCGGACTTCCTGTCCTCACGTGAAACTTGTACATCCATGTACGGCGCATAAGCGTGCCAGGTTGTTTATTAAGGGGGTTTGTTAGAGACCTTAGGGCAATGGGAGGTCACGGTCTCTACGCACGTCCATGTGCTCTCGAGACATAAGCACGTCCCTGTGCAAATTAATATTGACGTCTCTGAAAATAAGAGTACGCTAATATTCAATAATTCAAACAACCCCTGGAGGCAATATTATGGATAATTTTATGAGTAGTGGTCGATTCAAATTCCCGGTAAAAGGTATCGCAACGGCTGTCATTATTGGCGCTGTTTCAATT
>JAUWSG010000086.1 GCA_030610155.1 Gammaproteobacteria bacterium | reverse complement strand
TAATAATTTGACCAATGCAAAATAAACAAAAAAACTCACTTAAACACTTTGTTCGTAACATCCTGATACGACGCCTGGTTCTGGTCACGGTATTGCTCTGTTTCCTTGTGGGAACGGTAACCTATTTTAAAAACAGTCATAACATCAATGAGCGCGTGACAGGAATTGCCCAGGACCGATTTGAAACACTGCGTGCAAGGACAGTTGAATTTATGCAGGAACCGAATATCAGCTTGCAGCAAGCAGTTGACAAGGCACTCACCGCATTATCAAGCATTAAATTTGACAACAGTGCAGGTAACTTTGTTTATTTTAAAATTCTGACAACAAATGGAGTCAATCTTGCTGAAAAACAAATCGAACAGCTTATTAAAGGCGCGTTTTTACATGATGTCGGGAAAATCGGCATTACTGACAACATCCTGCTTAAACCGGGAAAACTGAGCGATGATGAATTTACGGTAATGAAAACCCACGTCAACCTTGGGCTGGACATTGTAAAACGCTCCGCCTGGCTGGCAGATGCTCTGGATGTTGTCGGGAGTCATCATGAGAAATACGATGGCAGTGGTTACCCGGAAGGACTGTCCGGTGATGATATTCCGATTTATGCACGTATCTTTGCCATCGCCGATGTGTTTGATGCGCTTGCATCAGAACGCCCGTACAAAAAAGCATTTACGTTTGAAAAAACGATGGAAATACTGGAAGAAAGCAGTGGTAGTCACTTTGACCCGGAGCTGATCGATAATTTTAAAATAATTGCAAAAGCATTGCATGACGAGCTGAAAAATCTTGATGATGAGAGTTTGCGTCTCAAGCTCGATGATATCACACACCAGTATTATTCTGCCGGGCTTGAATCGCTGATGTATTAGCGAATGAATTTACCCCGTCATTCCGGATGATGGTGTCGTAGAACCCAATTCCTCGTAGGTTGGAGTGAGGAACGAAGTGCAAAAAGCGGGGGATCACACACCACCCCTGTTGGACTTCGTTGCTCACGCCCACCGACAGAATCATTTATGACATCCTCCAGAAGGCAAGGGAGATAATGTCATCAGGACAGAAGCATTTACCTGTTTTTATAACGCGCCAGATCAAATAGTCCAGCATTGACCGGATTTTCATGTTTATATTTCTCATAAAACCAGTCAGCACTTTTCCAAAAATTAGGGTTGGTACGTCTAATGCCGTATTTATGGACCAGGGCTTCATATTTTTCAAAACTGTCAATTTTTTCATAATGCGCAACAAAATCATCGAGCTCAAGATAATCGATTTCCAGAAAAAAGCTCGGATAGGCGCCAACAAAACCTTCAACAACATCGAGCGTGTCTTCTGATTTTATGTGGATCTTATCACTCGGCATCAGGGAGGTGAGATTCAGATAAGACTTGTTGCGGATCAATGAATAAACCAAATCATGCTCTATAGTGCCATCAACTTTCACCCGTAGAAACGTCACGCCGGGAAAAGTACTGGTGACTTCGCCTCCTATATCACTGAGTTTACGCAGTATATCCTGGACCTTTGATGCTAGTTTATTCATGTCCCTGGTATCGCAACCAACTTCTAACACATCACAGAGATTGATATGGTCTTTATAATGTTGCGCCGCACCTAAATGCCTGTTTACTTTGTTAAAGAACTCGACTTTATGATCGTTTGTTTCATATTCGAAATCAGGCTCTCGAAGAGTAATACCTAACTCATCAACAAATTTAAGGGCTTTTTTTGTCTCTCCCGTAGCACGATACCAATGTTCATGCATTTCGATTTTTTTCTCAATTGGAAAAAACCTGATGAATTGTAATTCCGACTCAATGCGTAAAAAATCCATATACAAACGGGTAGATATCTGATGACCCACAGTTCCGTACACATTAAAACCGGCAACCAGTAGATAATGTATACGTTCAAAAATAGGATAATCCATGACCCATCCGGTCTTTGGTACCTCACCGACAAAACCCTTTAATACCGTTGCACTGTCATGGTGACGATAGACAGTCAATGCAGCATTTTGATTAACCTGATCCCCGTTCCAGATGTGATCCAGCCTGACACTACGACTGAGATCAGGATAACGCTGTTGCAAAAATTTTATTTTTTCTCTGAAATACTTTTTCTCCGCGTCCTTATATGTTCTCCACACAGACAATATACTCGCCTTGTCTTCTTTCTCTGATGGCAGTCTTAAATCATCACTTACACTGGCCAAAAAAGCCGAATTCTGACTGATATAATCTTTTTCCGGATCCATAAACAGCACCCAGAAATGATCATCGATCGCACTCAAGGCAATAGTACCCCGACATACCGGCCCTTTTATAAACCCACTGATAAAATAGTGGGCTTCATCCAGTAAAAATTTATAACGACTGATTGCCGGCATCGCGACAAAGGCTTTAAATGGATTGGCGGCAACTGCCGTTTCATATGACGGCAGCTCATTAACTTCATACTCAAGTTCCAGAAAAAGCGCTTTGAAACGCGCCATACGTTTGTCATTAAACGCATACGGCATATGGGTCTTGTCAACGATGCTGCGATCATAATGGTCCAACCTGTAATAAAAATCGTCTACACCAGGATCATCATAAGGCCGAACAGACGGAATAATATCAATTTTCTCACCCGGCGGAGTACGCGATCTGACCATCATGAAAAACTCGGATTCTGATACAGCATCAAAATAAATATGCCCCACAAAAAGATGCTCATACAGGTACCTCGACATGAGCTTTTCTTTGTTTGATGGTCTGTTTAAAAAATCTTCCCATTTAGCAACTTCACTTTTAATGTCTTGCGGAAGCTCTTTTGCAGCTTCAACCCGTCCCCCTTGCTCCACCCAGGTCTCGATAGTTTTAAATTCTTCCCGACTTAATCCAGGCAACGCAAATGGCATTCCCCATTGCGGGTGTTTCTGTTCAAATTTTTCAAATGTTTCCATGGTCGGACAGGTTTGCTTGTGAACAAATGAATCTTCACTTGCTAAATCAGTCCCGATATCATAGGCCGCTGGCAACCGTCCTTCTGTCGGAAAAGGATGACGCCTTTTCATCGCCAGCATTTGATAAAGTAGTGAGTTATCCAGATTGGCTTGTTTATTTTGCCTTCTTTCATTTAATACCGGGGTAAAGCCTTTTTCCCGCCATTCATGAGTAGTTTGCGCATCGATGTCAAGACGTGTCGGAGGCTGATGAAAAAAACGTATTCCGGTATAAACAGGTACTGTCGTTGCGCCACGATCCAGGCCGTCAATAGACGTAAGATTTAGCTGACAGGGTGCATCATTACAACTATGGCAAACAATGCAGCGCTTATCCAATATGGGTTGAACCTTTTCAGAAAATGAGACATAGGCCTCCTCTTGCATCTCTGCCAGTGTCAGCACACGTTCTTGAGGCGACGATGGCCCATATAATGTTTCATATACAGGTATAGAGGAGCAGCTCACCAACAACATGACTATAAAGAAGATCGTTATTTTTTTAATCTGGAACATCTGCCGTTTATCCGTTTACATTACAACAACATTATATTGATCAATCTATAATTGGCTCTCTAATGGTAATAATGCCATGAAACCCGTCAAGAAACGTTGCCACCAGGTTGTTTCTGGTTCGTTATTATAACGCACTTCTTTACCGCCCTCCATTGTGACCCACTCCAGAGCAAGTACAGGTGAATCCATAAGCGCGTCATCGGATGGTATTTCCTTGATTTTCAGCTGGTATGCCAGGGTCATGATTTTTTTCTCGAATCCTGTACCAAGTTTCTGTGCATAATGTTCATTCTCAAAAATAATACCCATTTCAGTATTCAATACGACTGAACGCGGATCCACATTAAAAGACCCGACAAATATTTTCTGTCGATCAAATCCCAGTGATTTGGCATGTAAACTGGCGCGCGATGAACCTATCCAGCTTTTCTTTATTTTGTCTTCCTCTTTATCTTCCTTTTTCTTTTCTTCTTTCGTTAAAAGCGGTTTGAACTCATAAAGCTCGACCCCACCCCTGATCAGGTCCCAGCGATAACCCTTGTAGCCCGAAAAAACAATCGGTACATCATTGGCGGCAAGAGAGTTAGTTAATATTTTGACATTAACTCCCTTCTTTACTAGCCCGGTAAGATAGTTAACAAAATTATGACCAGGCACAAAATAAGGCGAAATAATTATCAGTTCCCGCTGCGTTTCATCCATCACTTTTTTAAGATCCAGCGCCATATGCGTTCCATCTTGTACTTCGCTAGCCTCGACCTTGCTCGGATGATCGTAAATCAATACCGCCTTCCCCCAGAAAAACTGCAATTCTTTTTTCTCCAGTTTTTTAACCAGGTCAGATTCGCGTAGAGCCTGCGCATAAGATGAGTTACGCGCCTCCTCGAGAAATTTATCCAGCTCTTCGTCTAATGCGGCCAGTTTTTTCTTTTTAACCGTCTCTTTTGTCGCAAAGGCAGAAAGCGGGATAACATAATCACTGTTCCAGTAAAGATCAAACGCACTGGAAATATCCTTAACAACCGCCCCTATCGCCATCATATCCAGATCACTGAAGTCCACATCAAGTTGTGCACCAAAATATTCATCTCCTATGTTACGGCCACCCGCAATACTGATCATGTTATCTGCTGTTAGCGACTTATTATGCATGCGTCGATTGACACGCCCGAGATCAGAGGCAAAATCAAGGAAACGATTTTTGCGATTAGCAAATGGATTATATAAACGAATCTCCAGGTTAGGGTGTGAATCCATCGCCACCAGATTGGCCTCCTTGCCAGCCGTATCCAGGTCGTCGAGTAATAAACGAACCCGCACGCCCCGGTCTGCTGCCGCCAACAAGCGGTCATGCATCACCTTGCCAGTCAGATCTTCGTGCCAGATATAATATTGCACATCCAGGGAGCGTTCAGCATGTTTTATGATTTTAATACGCGCGACAAACGCATCCTTTCCATTATCCAGCATATATACGCCTGTTTCGCCGGGATGGTCTTTAACTGCCTGTATAACTGCACGGCCAAAAGGTGTGTCTGATGTGTCCTCAAGTGCATGTGATGCATGACGTTCATAATCTTTCGGCAAGGATGCACAACTGGCCAATACCGTTACCAGACAGATTACAAAAACGGATTTTATTAATGACATACTAAACTCTCTCACTGTCGACCGGGCCAGTAGCGTTCAAGCACCTTCAACGCGGCGATGACATACAAGGTCGCCAAAATAATAAAAAACATACGCAGCATAAATAAAGAAGCGAAATCTGCATCTTCCCCGGTACTGGAATTGACCAGGATAAACAAGGCTACAAAAGCAGAGCTAAAATATTTTGCCGCTGGTCTATCAGAAAATATTATATTGCCAAAATACAGGCAGGTTAAAAACATTAACGCAATAAAAAAATGATATTGGGGTACCGCGACAATCAGGTAATAAAAGACCCAGGCACCCAGGCCGCCTATCACCGTTGACATTAATGAATTTTTACCGGCTTCTGTGCCTTTACCAAGATCAGGTGACAGTGAAAAAATGGCCGCAAAAACCATGACCAACAAAAGCCCGGACAAATCAGCGACGATAAACACGGTCGCCAGTGGTAAGACAACGATAGTACTTTTCAAAGCCGCCTGTGCTGCCGGCTGTGAATACACAGGCTGAAAACCCGGACGTTTGGGCAAGGGTTTTCCACCGGGTGGATCCGGCACCAGCATATGCGCCAACCAGATCATGACCACAGTCAACCAGCCAGACCAGACAAAACCAAATACAAATCCAGTGGCCAGTCCTTCACTCGTATTACCCAGCATCGGCAAAATTAAAATGGCGAGCAGCGACATCAATACCAGCCAGAAAGAGCCACCCCGGTTAAGCAAGTAATAAATCTGAAACAATGCCAGACCCAGCATGGGCACATAAATCAGTGGATAAGGTAACAAGAACAAGGTAAACACCAGGCCGAGCGCAAAAGCACTGACCGTATGCAACATATTTTTAAGCCCCCCTCGCAGCGAAGGTGCAGGTAAAGGCATTGCCAGAACCACAGCCGTTAACACCGGGGTCAGGAACGACAAGGGCCACTCAATTGCAAACGCGAGTGCAGTAGAGACTGACACGCCGACAGCATAGCGTATGATGCGAATGCTACGCTGATCATGGGTTAATTCCTGAAACCATAGAATAAAGCGAGACACATACAGACGCAGGGATATTAACCGCAGAATACTGCCGTTGATATTCGCTGACCGGTCAGTAGACATAAGAGACCCAACTCAATACCCGTATCCAGATCCAGCCGAGTGTATTGATAATCCAGTTGTTGCCGGTATAGATCTGAACATCGGCCTGCCCCCCCATGCGACGAAAACCACGTGCACTGTCACCATCAAATATAATCGTCACCGGAAAACGTTGAGCGTCACGCAACCAGCCTGAGTCACCTTTGATGGTTTCCAGATCACCCACTGCGCCACCGGATGCCTGATCCACCGCAAACCCAAGACTGGTCACCGTGCCTTTAAAAATACGTCCCGGCGCCACATCCAGCGCAATATCCACCTTATTACCCACTTTGACGTTCGCAATACTGTTTTCGCGTAAATTCGCCTGGATCCAGACATCATCAACACTGATAAATGTCATCACCGGTGCACCAGCATTAGCATAATGGCCTTCGTCGATTTGCAGATTGGTGATACCACCCCGTGAAGGCGCGTGGAGTACGGTTCTCGAAAGATCAAGCTGCGCTTGTTTAAGCTTACTAATGGCAGAGCGTATTTTCGGATTGTCCTTGCCTTTTTTACCCAGTGCCTGCTTGGCTTTCTCCAGCTCGGATTTCGCACTGTCAACCTGCGCCCGGGCCTGCGCGACCGCTGCACGCGCTTTATCACCATCGGATTTGGATACCACGCCCTTTTTTTCAACTTCGAATATGCGTTTGCTTTGCACCAGAAAATGAGAGAGGTTGGCCTGTGATTCAACCAGTTTGGCCTGCGCCGTTGTCACTGCGGCTGTGCCCGCGCCAATATCCTGCCCCGCTATCGCAAGCTCCGATTCTGCGCGCTCCACCGCAAGCTCATAATCAGTTGCGTCAATTTCCAATAAAACATCGCCGGCCTCGACGCCCTGATCGCGCACCACATCGACCTTTGTTATGCGCCCGGATATCTGTGGCACGATCGGCACCACGTAAGCCTGTACCCGCGCCTGATCGGTCCAGGGTGCCAGACGATCGGCTGAGATGTACCAGATAAACAGAAAGGCGACTACGCCAAGGACAATTTTTGTAAACCGATGCACCGGGTCGTGTTTATTTACCGATTCATCTTCCTTTTTAACTTCAACTTCATTTGCATCTGTCGCCTCAGATTTCGCATCAGCGGCTTGTACTTTTTCCTGGCTATCTGTCTCGTTATTATTGGTATTATCAGACATTCATCTCTCCGCTTAATTTAAACCATGACAGTGCATATCTTATCAGTATCAGCTTGATAAGTGCTGCAGATATAGCTTGTCATTTTACATCAAACTAGATGAATAACTCCAATAATTCAAATAAGTTACAACTCGAAATGCACCTTAAGTCTTGGATTCTGTGTGCCAGGATGCAACTAATCCATTTAAACGAATAATTTTACATAATTTCATTGCGCCACGGCTTGTTGACTCGACTTCCGATATTCCTGCGGGGTATAGCCGGACCAGCGAATAAACGCCCGCGTAAAACTACCCGCATCGGCATAACCCAATCGAGAAGCAATTTCGCTTATTTTATATTTTTGTGATTTAAGCATCCGGCTTGCTTTATTAAAACGCACCACATCAACCAGAGTGGAATAACTCAGGTCAGCCTTTGCCAGATGACGTTGCAAAGTACGCGTACTGGTACCAATCGTATTGGCCGCAAGTTGTAAAGATGGATTTCCATTAGGCAATAAATGCCCAATCGTTTTCTGGAGTTGTCTTAAAGTATTCTGATTCAATTTTCTATCCTCATTCTTTCCACGTAGTCGTCATCAGGCCCGACATACTGCGCCTGTGTAATGCTTTTATAACTCGAAACAACGCCCTGTTTCTTAGCCGTAGGTGCCAAACACTTATATAGGCACGAAATGATCATAGAATGGCGCAAAAAGACAAAGACATTAGCTAGCTGCGGAATAGACCTGCTTGAGACAATGAATTGGCGCCAAATGCCAGATTCCTGGACGGGTCTGGACGATATACTTTGTACTATCCGAAAACAGGATCGAATTATTTTAATTCTGGCTTTTTGCAACTAATCGTGAGAATAAAAACCTATGAAATATTTTAATAAATTCACATCAAACAGCATCAGCCTCTTTTCCAGGTTGCTTGTCGCGGCTGTGTTTTTAACATCGCTGGCGGCCTGCTCCCTGACGGCCGAACGGCAACCACTTGAAGTAAAAACTGTCACTCCCCTGGCAGATGGTTCCTCTGTTCCCGAAAATCTGGTGACCACGGGTACCCTGAAGCTTCTAAGCCTTAACCTGGCCCACGGTAGAAAAGATGGCATAAATCAAATATTCCAGAGCCGGCAAACAATCCGCAACAATCTCGATGACATCGCCGATATTCTGAAACAAACCAGACCCGACCTGGTTGCCTTGCAGGAGGCAGATGGGCCATCGCGCTGGAGTGGCAATTTCGATCATGTTGCACATCTCGCCGAACAGGCAGACTACCCCTGGTATTCCCGTGCCTCACATGCCAGCGGATGGTTATACCAGTATGGCACCGCGTTATTATCCCGAGGGCCTTTTACCGATGTCATCGGCCATGCCTTTGAACCGACACCACCCACCATGACCAAAGGTTTTGTGTTAGCCCAGATACAATGGCAACCTGATAACGATGCAGAATCTGCCATCCTGATCGATATCGTTTCCGTGCATCTGGATTTTTCTCGCAAAAAAGTCAGGGAACAACAAATCAATGAAATGACACAAGTCCTGTCTGACCGCAATAATCCTGTCATCATTCTCGGGGACTTTAACAGTGACTGGTTTTCGAAAGAACAGATTATCAAAAAGCTTGCCGAGCAGTCCCGCTTACAGGTTTACAAACCAGATGCGGCAGACCTCGGTACCTATCGTTCAAATGGCCGTCGACTTGACTGGATCATGATATCCAATGAACTTGAATTCAAAAACTACACAGTGCTTGATGATGTTTTATCTGATCATTCAGCTGTAATCGCCGAGGTGGGATTGAGACAGGTGCAAAGAGTAAGTAGCAAGTGACATCTTTATAACAGGCCAGCAAAAAACTAAACAATATTGGAAAAACAATATATTAGCGCTATTATGAGTTAAACAATCAGACAAGGGATACCTGAGATGTCTCATATGCGCACTGGCCTGTTAATTACCTACATCACTATTTTAATCGGCTGTGCCTCGATTCCGACTGAACAATGTCCAACCGGCACACAGAACCTGCCCGATTGTCCGCCCGCAAATGCCATAAATGACGAAGACATCAATAAACTCCATGCTTCCAGGACCTGGATAAAGCCGAGTAAGCTGACTATAGACCCTATTCAAATGGGTAAAGACGCACAGATCCCCGTCAATAACACACGCATCAAAATAATCGGCCCTGGCCAGGTTGACGCACTGAACTCATTGGCGGCAAAGATATGGCTGATCGATAATGCGCAGCATACCATTGATCTAACCTACTATATTTTCAAAACTGACATGGTCGGCTACGCCGTCCTGGGCGCGTTGTGTAATGCGGTACAACGTGGTGTTGATATACGCATCATGGTTGATTCACTCGGCTCGTTTAGTTTCGGGCATAACCCAATAAGAGCCCTTGAGACTTGTGCTGAAAAAGCCGGGTTTATACGTAATCTTGATGGCCAGGTCACCACAAAAAAAGCACGTGTCCAGGCAGTCATTTTCAATGCCTTGTCCAATTTCGAGTTTAACCGGCGTTCACATGACAAGTTACTGGTCGTCGATGGTCATATTTCCGACAAGGCCTTTGTGATGACCGGCGGTCGTAATATTTCTGTTTCTTATTACGGTATCAAAGATGACGGCTCGGAAGACCCCACTGCATTTCGTGATCTGGAAATTCTGCTCAGACCTCAAAAAAATGCCCCGCTCAAAAAAATCACGGTCGGCTCTGCCAGCGAAATATATTATTCTCTTTTATTCGTACACAAGGGTAATAGACGTATCCACCCTAAAGAGATTGATCAAGGGGTTGGTGAAATCCCTGATGACACTTACTCTATTGAGAGGGAAAAAAGCCAAAAGCAACTGGCTTTCCTTAAAAGCTTACCTGCATTTGAAGAACGTTATAACAACATGCATGATTATATGAACGAGGGTTTCCATGATTCAAGGGCGCGATTGGCACATGAAATGGCTAACCTGACGAACACTGATGTGACGACAAATGTAGAAGATAATTTGCGCGGCAATCCCAATTCCATTGTGTATATGTTGGCCATGGTGACAGAGAATGCAATAAACACAAACGCAAAACTTAAAGGGACCTTGCGGATCGTCTCGCCCTATCTTTTCGTCACAAAGTACTTCAATGATGAAGGTGATGTGATACATGATGGCGCACAAAAGATGCTCGCGATGTTGCGCAACAATCCGGATCTAAAAATGGAAATCATCACCAACTCTGTATTAACCAGTGACAATGTCTTCGCACAGGCCATCATTGATATGGATATGGGGCCACGTCTACTACTTACGCCTGAACTGGAAGCCGCCTGGGTATCGGGCCTGAAAGAGGGAGAACAAAATCCGGCAGTCGTTCAAAGCAAGGAATGGCAAGAGATCGTCAAGCACCCGCAACTTTTAATTTATCAAACCGGCAAACTCGATTCTATTATGCTTGGAAAAGGCAAAACACATTACGGTAAACTGCATGCCAAATATATCCTCGGAGAAACCATTGCGTTTGTCGGCACCAGCAATTTCGATTATCGTTCAATGTTATACAATAACGAAATGGGCTTTTTCCTTGATGGTGCAGAGACAAAGAAAGAACTGCTCGACATCTTCGAAACGCTAAAAGCCACCTCTTACCGCTGGGGTTCGCCTGAATGGCTGCAAATGCGCAAGGAACTGATGGCCAGCGAAAGCAAAAAAGCCAGTCCAACCCGAAAACAACGCATTATCTTTAAAACCACCAAGGGTCTGGGTGTTGAGTATCTGATGTAAAACAACTCAACATATACCCGTCTGCAATAATCTAAATACATTTCCCCTCATCCTAACCTTACTCCCCAAAGGGGAGAGGAAACTAAGTTATAAGTACATATTCCCTCTCCCTCTGGTAGAGGGCCAGGGTGAGGGAAGAAGCAATAGTATCTGAAGTGCATTCACCCCCATTTATCACAACGCCAATCGCGCACGAACACCAAACACCAGGATCTGATCTTCTGTCGGGTTTAACGCTGGATCAATCAATAATTGTAAATCAGGCGTAATCGCAAACTGTTCCGCTAACTGGAAGCGATAAAAAACTTCAAGTGCATACTGGTCATCAAGACC
>JAUWSG010000051.1 GCA_030610155.1 Gammaproteobacteria bacterium | reverse complement strand
TCAAGAAGCCCGGGCATCAGGGAAACATCCGGTTTTTATAATCAACGGATTGAGATTAAGGGCGCAAGTTTGCTTTCTTTAGCGCAGGACCAACTGGATGACGCCATTACGTTAAAGGAAACCAAACGGTTAATGCGTTATGTTTTAGCCGGTTATTTAGGTGAAAAACCACTGTATAGCAGGCAATTGTTTAAGCACAGCCGTCCAGCTGGCTGATTGCAAAGAGCAGGAGTAGTGATGACAATTCATCAGGACATTTTACTGGGTGTGAATATAGACCACGTTGCGACGTTGCGTCAGTCACGTGGTACCTGTTACCCAGACCCGGTTCAAGCCGCATTTGAAGCCGAGCAGGCAGGTGCAGATTCTATTACGGTGCATTTACGTGAAGACCGTCGTCATATTCAGGAACGTGATGTGACACTGTTAAAGCAGACATTGGCGACGCGCATGAATCTGGAAATGGCCGCGACCGATGAGATGGTCGCGATTGCTGAACAAATAAAACCTCAAGATTGTTGCCTGGTGCCGGAAAAGCGTGAAGAACTGACAACGGAGGGTGGGCTGGACGTTGTCGGGCAACTGGATCGTATTACTGATGTCTGTAGCCGATTAAAAGATGCTGGTACACGGGTCTCATTATTTATAGAGGCTGATTTAAAACAGCTTGATGCCGCCGTCAAAGCGGGCGCACCGGTCATCGAAATTCATACCGGTACTTTTGCTGATTTACAGGATGACAACGCCCGAAAAGCTGAACTGGAACGTATTTTAGGCGCCGTTAAACATGGTGTCGACATTGGTTTGCAGGTTAATGCCGGCCACGGTTTGCATTATCACAATGTTGGCAGTATTGCGGCCATCCCGGAAATACGTGAGCTCAATATTGGTCATGCCATTGTTGCCCGGTCTGTCTTCACAGGCTTTCAGGAAGCAGTGAGGGAAATGAAGCGTCTGATGCAGGCGGTGCGCCCACAGTGATTTACGGTATCGGGACAGACATCGTCCGCGTCTCCAGAATGCAAAACAACCTGGATAAATATGGTGAAAAATTCGTCAACCGAATTCTCAATGAAAAAGAAATCAGCGATTTTACCAAGGCGTTAAAAAAGGCGCATTTTCTCGCCAAACGTTTTGCCGCCAAAGAAGCGGTTGTCAAAGCGATGGGAACAGGGTTTCGTCATGGTGTCAGTTTGGATCAAATTATTGTCACTCATACTGAGCATGGTAAACCAGATCTGGAATATCTTGATAGGGCATTGAAAATAAAGGAAGAATTGGGGATAGGTGAGAGCCATCTAAGTTTGTCTGATGAAGATGACTATGCTATCGCATTTGTCACACTGATGAAGGCCAAAATCTGAAGGGTATCGCGCTACCATATGTTTAATATTTGACCTGAATTGTGTCAATCTTCCGGACAAGTGCGATAGTCGCTTGATAATGCCCCCGTTTTTTGTAACACTCCCGTCTCCGGTGCGGGGTGGAGCAGTCCGGTAGCTCGTCGGGCTCATAACCCGAAGGTCGTAGGTTCAAATCCTGCCCCCGCTACCAAATTTACCGATAGTTTTGTGCCAAAGTTCGCCCGACGATCGGGCTCAACTCTAATTCCGGCGCAGCCGCTGAAGGTCGTAGGTTCAAATCCTGCCCCCGCTAACAACCGAATTGTCACACTACCTGTCAGTCTTTATCTCTCAAATATCAATAATTTCTGGTATTCCGTCGTTTCATACGCGGATTAAAATAATCAGAGGTTTTTCATGATATTTTCCCCGTGTTTTGGTAATTGCTTCTGTGTAGTTCTAGTTACTCATATTAGTTAGGTCTTGTAATACAAGAGGAGTTTAATGGCAGGTTAGGGCGTTTTGTTAGAGACCCTGGGGCAATTGGAGGTCACGGTCTCTCCGCACGTCCCTGTGCTCCCGAGACATAAGCACGGTAGGTTGCAGGTTAGGAGATTCGAACCCTGGGGCAATGGGAGGTCAGTGTCTCTTCGCACATCCCTGTGCTCCCGAGACATAAGCACGTCCTTGTGCAAAATAATCAGTTTGTTGCTAGAATCCAGTTAACATATCAATCACGAATGACTGTTCAAATATGACGCGTATCCTGGGTATTGATCCTGGTTCGAGAATTACCGGTTACGGCGTAATCGAAATGGACAACAATCGAGCTATTTATGTCGATTGTGGTTGTATTCGTGCCGTAGGTGAATCATTAGCTGAAAGACTCAAGTCTATATACGATGGTATTCAAGCGGTCGTCGAAACCCACACGCCGGATGAAGTCTCTATTGAAAAAGTGTTTATGGGTAAAAATGTTGATTCAGCATTAAAGCTGGGTCAGGCAAGGGGCGCCGCGCTTTGTGCTGCCCAGACACCGGAAGCTCTAATCGTTGAATATTCCCCCACTGAAATAAAAAAAGCCATTGTCGGTAAAGGCCGTGCTGATAAAACGCAGGTACAGCATATGGTGCGCATTTTGTTAAATTTACAAGGTAAGCTACAGGTTGATGCCGCTGATGCACTGGCTATTGCCTTATGTCATGGGCATACACGGCAAATGTTGAATAAGCTAGACCTGGGAACCTGAAATAAACGAAATGCCTGGACTAATTACATTGCAAATCCGACGCGGAGATAAGTCATGATAGGGCGCTTGCAAGGCACATTACTGGTTAAAAAAGCCCCGAACATTCTGGTGGATGTGAACGGCGTAGGTTATGAGCTGGAAGCACCTATGAGTACGTTTTATGATTTGCCCGGTGAAGGTAATCAAGTGACACTGCATACACATCTTGTTGTGCGGGATGATGCGCATTTGTTATATGGATTTGTTAAGGAAACCGAACGCAGCCTGTTCCGTGCCCTGATCAAGGTCAATGGTGTCGGGCCCAAGCTGGCGATTACGATATTATCCGGTATTGCTTCTGCCGATTTTGTACGTTGCGTTAATGATAATGATGTGGCGACACTGGTGCGATTACCGGGCGTCGGCAAGAAAACAGCAGAACGCCTGATTATCGAAATGCGTGATCGTTTGTCCCACCTGAGCCAGGATTTCACTGGTGAGCAGTCTGGCTCCACTCCGGCGCCCGCTGTTGCCGGCCGCAATGAAACCAGTGATGCGATTGGTGCCCTGGTGTCGCTGGGTTATAAACAACAAGAGGCGGACAGGATGGTGCGCCTGGTGGAAACAGCGGGTCGAGTGAGTGAAGAAATCATTCGTGACGCGTTAAAAGCAGCAGTCAGGTAAACCAGAATGAATGATTCAGATCGAATAATTACCGCATCAGCAGTCCAGAATGAAGAAGCGATGGATCGCGCTATACGGCCACACTTGCTGGCGGATTATGTTGGCCAACAAAGCGTGTGTGAACAAATGGAGATCTTTATTCAGGCCGCTCGGGCGCGCAAGGAAGCCCTGGATCATACTTTGATATTTGGTCCTCCCGGATTAGGCAAAACAACGTTGGCAAATATTATCGCCAATGAATTAAATGTAAATATCAAGCAGACTTCCGGGCCTGTACTGGAGCGCGCAGGCGATCTGGCGGCCTTGTTAACTAATCTGGAACCCCATGATGTTTTGTTTGTTGATGAGATTCATCGCCTGAGCCCGGTGGTGGAAGAAATTCTTTATCCCGCGATGGAAGATTATCAGCTGGATATTATGATAGGCGAGGGGCCTGCTGCAAGATCAGTTAAACTGGATATTCCACCGTTCACGCTTGTTGGTGCAACCACGCGGGCCGGCTTGTTGACTTCACCGTTGCGTGATCGTTTTGGTATTGTTCAGCGACTCGAGTTCTACAATACTGCAGACTTGTTATCTATCGTCAGGCGTTCAGCAGAAATTCTGGGCGTGATGTTGGATGAAGACGGTGCATTGGAGATCGCAAAGCGTGCCAGGGGCACGCCACGAATTGCAAATCGGCTGTTGCGAAGAGTCCGTGATTATGCAGAAGTAAAGGCAACAGGGCATGTTAATAAAGACGTTTCATGTCGGGCTTTGGAAATGCTGAAAGTCGATAGCAATGGCTTTGATATGATGGACCGTAAATTAATATTGACGCTGATTGAGAAGTTTGATGGCGGACCTGTTGGCATTGATAATCTGGCTGCAGCAATAGGGGAAGAACGTAATACGATTGAAGATGTGCTGGAACCGTTTTTAATACAGCAAGGATTTATTATGCGTACGCCACGTGGTCGAGTGGCAACAAATAATGCTTATGTACATTTTGGTTTTACACCAAGCCAAACACACGCCAGTAATCTGGCAAATACTCAAAATAGTTCACCTGATTTATTTCCTGACGCATAATTAGCGATATCATCTATAACTATTTCATCAATTATTCAATTTTTTCAGAAAATAACGTTACAATATGGAATTTATTGCTCAAGGGATGGTCAATAATTGCTTATTGCCAACATGCGAAATGAATTTGTCAGTTTCTTTCGTGTATATTATGGGCTCATGAACGACAGGAACTTCTGATTTATATTTTTATCCACGAATTGATCAGAGATTCCATAAATTGAACATACTTACTATTGAACATAAAAGCCATCATCCAAATTTTTATTGGAGATAACCAGTGAATGCTGATTTATCAATTTTACATTTAATTACAGGCGCCAGCCTGATCGTTCAACTCGTCATGGCGATGTTGCTTGTTGCGTCATTAGTTTCATGGATGCGGATATTTCAAAAAGCAAAAATGCTCAGAGAAGCCCTTCGTGAAGCAGACAAATTTGAAGATCGATTCTGGTCAGGTGGTGATCTATCCGTCTTGTACAATAAAATTGCCAACCATCCGCAGGGTCGTTCCGGCATGGAAGTCATATTTGAGGCCGGTTTCAGGGAGTTTTCCCGTTTGCGTAAACAGGGTGTTGCCTCGGATGCTGTGCTGGATGGTTCGCAACGTGCGATGCGTATTGCACTTTCCAGAGAAGTGGATCGCCTGGAAAGAAGTCTGCCTTTTCTCGCGACAGTCGGTTCAACGAGTCCTTATGTGGGATTATTTGGCACAGTCTGGGGAATAATGAATTCATTCCGTTCGCTGGGCAGTGTTAAGCAGGCCACGATCGCAATGGTGGCGCCGGGTATATCTGAAGCATTGGTCGCGACGGCAATGGGCTTGTTTGCGGCGATTCCCGCGGTAATCGCATATAACCGTTATTCGTCACAAGTTGAGCGTATTGTGAACCGATACCATAATTTCTCTGACGAATTCTCTAATATATTGCAACGTCAGGCACATAAATAATGGCTGAACAGCATCAAAGATATAAGAAGAAGATCATGGCGGAGATTAATGTCGTGCCTTATATTGATGTGATGTTGGTATTGCTGATTATTTTTATGATAACGGCGCCGTTGCTCAGTCAGGGTATCAAGGTGGAATTGCCCCAGGTAGTTTCAGAACCTTTGGAGTCTGACACGAAAGAGCCGCTGGTTGTGACTGTCAACGCAGAAGGTGACTATTTCTTAAATATTGGGGAAGATACAGAAACCCCTGTTAATCATGAATTGCTGGTCGCGCGCGTCGCGGCTGTTTTGAGGCATCAACCCGGAACACCGGTAATGGTGCGAGGTGATAAAGACGTAAATTATGGCAAGGTCGTTATTGCCATGGCTTTGTTACAAAAAGCCGGTGCGCCAGGTATAGGTCTGATTACCGAAGCACCTGACTTGCCGCGCAAGAAATAGATTATTTCATATCAACATGCAAATCATTCGAAATAATTTAACCGCTTTCATTCTTGCAGTCGTGATTCACCTCGTATTTGTTGCGGTGATGGTTTTTAGCCTGGACTGGGACTCCATGTCAGAGAAGCCCAAGGTTAATATTATTCAGGCAACCGTTGTTGATGAAAAAAAGGTACTGGCTGAAATAGAGAAATTATAAAAAGCCGAGAAACGGAAAATAAATAAAGACACGCAGCGCAAGAAAAAGGCAGAAAAAGATTTAAAGAAAATAAAAAATGCGCGTAAAAAGGAAGAAAAGAAACGCAAAGTAGAGCAAAAACGTTTGGCTAATTTGAAGAAAAAGCAAGCAGCTGAAAAGAAAAAAGCGCAGTCTCTGGCAAAGAAACGTAAGGCAGAAGACAAGAAGATAAAGCAACAGCAGCAGGTGGAAACAAAGCGCCTGAAAGAACTGGAAATCAAACGCAAGGCCGAAGAACAAAGGCTTGCTGAAGCCGCAATGCAACGAAGCATGGAAGATGAGCTGAAAAAGGAAAAAGCCGCTGCAGCGAAGAAAAAGAAAGCAAATACCGCCCGTGATAGACAGGCAATGACAGAAATTGAAAAATATATTTCACTGATTCATCAGGATGTGACAAGTTCATGGATCTTACCGGCAAACTTTAAACCGGGTTCAAAATGTACTGTTCGTGTTAAGCTTATACCCGGTGGTGATGTGGCGGATGTAAAAGTCAGTAAATGTTCAGGAGATATCCTGTTTGACCGCTCGGTTGATGCGGCGGTCCGCAGGGCGTCACCTTTACCAGTACCAAAAGATCCTTATGTTTTTGACAAGATGCGAGACATCGAATTTATATTTAATCCTAAATCAAAATGACAACACGTAAGTTGAAGAAACTGAAATTGAAGAAACTGATCTGGCTATTTATCGCCCTGTGTCTGCCATTGCAATCCGCCAGGGCGGTGTTGACGATAGAAATTACCGAAGGTGTGGAAGGTGCTTTGCCGATGGCAATCGTACCGTTTGCCTGGGAAGGTGCTAATTTGCCCCCCAGAGAGGATGTGACCGCGGTGATTGCCGGTGATTTAAGTCGCAGTGGACGTTTTGCCCCCTTACCTGAAGAAGATTTAGTGGCCAGACCCCATGAAGCTGCACAGGTCAATTTTCAAAATTGGCGTATCATGGGTGTGGATAATTTGCTCATTGGTAAAATTCGTGCGTCATCGCCCGGTAATTATGTGGTGCAGTTTGAATTGTTTGATGTCTTCAAGGCGAAAAGGCTGGTTGGATTTAATATCCCTGCAAACGATGCGAATTTGCGTTATGTCGCGCATCAGGTCAGTAACATTGTCTATGAAGCGCTCACCGGGGAACGCGGCGCTTTCAATACTCGCATTGCCTATGTCACCGTCAATAAAAAATTGATGGGGCCAAACAAGTATTTTCTATATGTAGCGGATGCTGATGGATATAACCCGCGGGAGATTTTAGCGTCACCCAGAGAGCTTATATCACCGTCCTGGTCGCCTGATGGTCAAAAATTAGCCTATGTGTCTTTTGAAAAAAATTATTCGGAAATCTATATTCATGACATACGCAAGGGTATTCGTCGGCGTATAGCAAGATATCCGGGCCATAACGGCGCACCGTCCTGGTCGCCTGACGGGACTCAATTGGCCATTGTATTATCGAAACGCCGAAAAAATGATCGCAGCAATTTTAATATATACATATACACTTTAAAAACTAAACAACTGAAAAGGTTGACAAAACACTGGGCTATTGATACATATCCTATCTGGACGCCTGATGGAAAGTTTATTGTCTTTACATCGGACAGAAGTGGGCGACCTCAGATTTATAAAATTCCGTTATCGGGCGGCAGGGCAGAGCGGCTGACCTTTGAAGGGAAGGAAAATGACAGGCCTGTTCTGTCACCGGATGGAAAGTATCTTGCAATGGTTCAGTCGGGTGGTGGACGATCGCAGATAGCAGTATTAGATCTTGTATATGGATCACTGAGAGTGGTCACGGATGGTTCATTGGATGAATCACCCAGCTTTGCACCAAATGGTAGCATGATTATATACGCGACCAATTTAGACAATAAGGGAGTATTATCTGCGGTGTCAGTAGATGGCCGTGTACAAACTTTTATTCGTGAAACCAATGGCGATGTCAGGGAACCGGCCTGGTCACCTTTTATAAAGCAACAACCGTAACGGGAGTGAATAATAAATGAATATTTTTAATCAGCAGGTGGCTATATTTAAAAAAATCGCAATCTTGATTGTGCCCGTTGTCGTTTTATGGGGTTGTGAATCTACCCCGGACGAGAAGGTAGATACCTCAGCAGATGCCGTTAAAGTTGACAGTGGTGCAACACCGTCTGGTATGGACCAGGATGCGGGCGCGACTGCCAGACCGATGACAGAAGCAAAAAAACATCCACTGGATGATCCGAGTAGCATGCTTGCTGATCGAACGATCTATTTTGATTTTGATAAAAACGATATTAAAGATGAGTTTCGCGACGTAATTAAGGCGCATGCAGATTTCCTTTCGAGTAATCCTTCCGCAAAAGTGAGCATTGAAGGACATGCTGACGAACGTGGTACGCGTGAATACAATATTGGCCTGGGTGATCGACGTGCTAATGCTGTTCGCCAGTTACTTGTGTTACAAGGCGCTTCTTCCGGTCAGGTAGACACTATAAGTTATTGTGAGGAACGCCCTGCAGCGTTGGGACATGATGAGTCATCGTGGAGCCAAAATAGACGGGCAGAAATCGTCTATACATCCCGTTAATACTTTTTCTTTTAGCATATAAAGTCTGAATGTTAATGCGAAGGCTATCCATTGTTGTTTGCGGTTTGCTAGCTAACTTATGGATAGCTCAGGCTGCCTGGTCCCAGGCTCCGGTCATTGATCTGTCGGAAGGTGCTTCCAGTGTGGCGAGCAAAGGTAAGCCTACCTCAGTAGAGGGTCGGCTTTCGCGCATCGAACGTTTACTTGAAAATCAGACACTCGTTGATCTTACTTTGCGCCTGGAAAGCATGCAGCAGGAAATGCAACGTATGTTTGGTGAAATGGAAGTTATTTCTCATGAAATGGGAAATATTAAACGACGACAAAGAGATCTTTATCTGGATATAGATCGTCGATTTCAAAAGCTCGAAGCAGAAGATCTGGCGAGTTCTTCTCCATCCACTATTAAGCAACCAGGCCAGCCGGGAACCGGGTCAACGGTTTTGCCAATCCCTCCCGGTGTAGTCGATACGGTGACAGGAAAAGACCCTGCATCACCCCTGTCAGACGAACAAGTCCAGAAAGCAGCTTACCAGCTTGCGTTTGGCCTGTTACGTGAGGGCAAATACGACAAGGCCAAGGCTGGGTTTACTGATTTTATCACCAGGTTTCCACAAGGTGATTATGCTGATAATGCGCAATACTGGCTAGGTGAAGTAAACTACGTACAACGCAATTTTGGTGCGGCGCTTAGGGAATTTAACAAGGTACTGACAAACTATCCTGATAGCTCAAAATATGCAGATGCATTGTTGAAGATTGGATTAAGTGAATTTGAACTTGAGCATTGGGATTTGGCATCCAATGCATTTAATAAACTCATCAAACGTGATCCCAACTCGTCTGAAGCACAACTTGCCAAGAAAAAATTACAAAGAATTAAAATGCAAAAGAAATAGTAATAATTCTTGTTAAGAAACAAGCTGTTTTTTTTGCAAATTCAAAGTAGACGCCAAGTGACTAACCAGTTACGCATTACCGAAATATTTTATTCCATCCAGGGCGAATCGCAGACTGTTGGGTTGCCGACAGTATTCATTCGTTTAACAGGCTGCCCGCTGCGCTGTGGTTATTGTGATACGACGTATGCCTTTCAGGGCGGTGAATGGATGACCTTCCCGGAGATATTGGAAAAGGTTGGCAGTTTTAATGCGCAATACATTACGGTAACGGGTGGTGAACCGTTGGCACAGAAACCCTGTCTGGCATTACTAAAGGAACTGTGCGATACGGGTTATAACGTTTCACTGGAAACCAGTGGCGCGTTAACGTTGTCAGGTGTGGATCCCCGTGTCATCAAGGTCATGGATGTTAAAACACCCGGGTCAGGTGAATCGAAAAAAAATATGTTGTCCAATTTCGAACATCTGGGCAAGCAAGATCAGATTAAATTCGTTGTTTGTGATCGTGATGATTACCAGTGGTCAAAAGCGCTTATTGAAGAACATCATCTGGATAAATGCTGTGAGATCCTGATGTCGCCCAGCTTTGGAAGCCTTGAAATAAAGGCACTTGCCGAATGGATCTTACAGGATAATTTACCGGTACGTTTACAGCTCCAGCTACACAAAATTATCTGGGGTGATGAGCCGGGGCGGTAAGACCAAAAACCGAAGACCATTTACCACGGGGGACACGGGGCGCACGGGGAAAAGGATATAAAATAATTTTTACCACGGAGGTCACGGAGGAAAAAAGAGAGGATTGTTTTCTTCTACCCCGGGAATAAAGAACTGACAAAATATTTTTCCCCGTCCGCT
This sequence comes from Gammaproteobacteria bacterium, assembly GCA_030610155.1. GTDB lineage: Bacteria > Pseudomonadota > Gammaproteobacteria > SG8-11 > SG8-11 > JAADIM01. The sequence goes on along the minus strand of JAUWSG010000051.1, from coordinate 5,213 downwards.
CCGTGTTCCCTGTGCAAAAAGGTTTTTTGTTAATTGTATTAAAGTTTTTTCTCCGTGACCTCCGTGGTTAAATTAGATTTTTTGAGTGAGATATGAAAAAAGCAGTTATTTTATTGTCAGGTGGTCTGGATTCGACAACAACTCTTGCGATTGCAAAGCACCAGGGGTTTGAATGTTATGCGTTAAATTTTGATTATGGACAGCGTCACCGTGCGGAGCTGGATGCGGCGAAGCGAATTGCGGGGCAACTCGATGCCAGAGAATATCGTATCATAAAATTCGATCTCTCCAGTATAGGGGGGTCGGCGCTAACCGATGAATCAATCGAGGTGCCTGATCAACCTACTGAAGGTATTCCTGTTACTTATGTGCCTGCAAGAAACACCATCTTTTTATCGATTGCGCTTGCCTGGGCAGAAGTATTGCAGGCAACCGATATTTTTATTGGTGTGAATGCAGTTGACTATTCCGGTTATCCTGATTGCCGGCCTGAGTACATAAAGGCTTATGAAAATCTGGCAAATCTGGCAACTAAAGCGGGGGTAGAAGGCCAGCGATTTCATATTCAAACGCCGCTTATGGATCTTAATAAAGCTCAGATCATTCAACTTGGTATCAAGCACGGTATTGACTACGCGCAAACTGTTTCCTGTTATGCGGCGGATAAAGAGGGCAGGGCATGTGGTGTTTGTGATGCCTGTCGATTTCGTGCCGCGGGTTTCAATGAGGCGGCAATAGAAGATCCGACACGTTATATATGATTATTCTTTTTACAGACTTCGGTATTGGTAGTCCTTATATTGCTCAAATGAAAGCAGTACTTCACCAGGAGTCTGCCCAGACGCCAGTCATTGATTTGTATTCCGATGCACCGGTCTATAATCCCAGGGCGGCGGCTTATTTACTGGCTGCTTATGTCGATGAATTTCCCCTGGGCAGTGTTTTTCTGTGCATTATTGACCCGGGTGTAGGCAGTGAACGTCGGCCCATTATCATGAGAGCAAATGGACGCTGGTTTGTTGGGCCGGATAATGGGCTGTTTAATGTTGTGGCGAGTCGTAGCCAAAGCGTGAAATTTTGGGAAATCACCAGGAAGCCAACGCACTTGTCTGCCAGCTTTCATGGTCGGGATTTATTTGCGCCGGTGGCGGCACTTCTGGCTCAAAACCAAACATCGCCTGGCAAACTGCTTGATACTAATAGCGGTATTCAAAAAGACTGGCCGGAAGACCTGGCCGAATGTATTTACATTGATCATTTTGGAAATGCGATTACCGGGTTGCGAAGTGTTAAATTGCCAGAAAATTCACGAATTCAGGTTAACAATCATACGTTATCGAAGAAGACAACATTTTCGGATGTGCCTGCGGGCACTGAATTCTGGTACGAGAATGCCAATGGTTTAGTCGAAATTGCTGTTAATCAAGGTCATGCTGCAAACATGCTCGATATCAAATTAGGTAACAATATCGTCATAATCCCCGGTTAATATTCAGTTAATTCCACTCTGCTATCATTGCTACACGACGAAAATAATTTAAAGCGCGCGATAAAACTGACCGATAATTTTGTTGTCAATATTAGTAATAGCAAAGAATAGCGATTTAATCGCCCAGTGATAAAACGGTAAATCTAACCCCATGAATGAAGTAAGAAAAAATCCGCGACACCCTGTTTTATTAGTCATATTGGATGGCTTTGGTGTTAATCCCAGCCGTAAGAATAATGGTGTTTGCGAAGCAAATACCCCACGATTTGATGATTATTTTTCTCGATACCCTCATACCGTGATCCAGGCATCAGGTAAAGCCGTTGGGCTGCCTGATGGTCAAATGGGAAATTCCGAGGTAGGGCACCTCGCGCTTGGCAGCGGATGTGTCGTTCGACAGGATATTGTACATATAGATGCAACCATCGCAGACGGCAGTTTTTTTGATAATGAGGCTTTGTGCGCAGCGGCAGACACGGCAAAATCTGTCGGCAGGCCCTTGCATTTGATTGGTTTGATGTCAGATGGTGGCGTCCATAGCCATGTCGCACACATTCATGCGCTTATTGAATTATGTGGTCGCCGTGGTGTAAAACCTATGCTGCATATCATTACTGATGGCCGTGATACTGGGCCAAAATCTGCATTAAAATACTTGCCGGATATCGAAGCTGCTCTCGCGCGGACGGGGGGCACGATTGCAACGGTAAGTGGACGCTATTATGCCATGGATCGGGATAATCGATGGGACCGAACCCGGCAAGCCTGGATGGCAATGGTCAGGGGTGAAGGCCGGCATGCAAAATCTGCAAAAGATGCGATCAACCTGGCCTATGCTGAAGATGAAACGGATGAATTTATACAACCGACCATTCTGCCTGAAGCTATCCCTCTAACTGTGCAGGATAGCGCAGTCTTCTTCAATTTCCGTAAAGACAGGCCTCGTCAACTCACCAAGGCGCTGACAAAAAAAGAATTTACCGAGTTTGACAGAGGAGATTTTCTCTCGATACATATGACCTGTATGACGGAATACGATAAATGGTTTGGTTTACCTTATGCATTTGAGCATGATCGCCCACAGGCAACGCTGGGAGAGACCATCAGCCAGGCAGGATTAAAACAGTTCCATTGTGCAGAGACCGAAAAATATGCACATGTTACGTATTTCTTTAATGGTGGGCGAGGGGATGCTTATCAGGGTGAAGAAAGAGTCATCATTGATTCCCCTAAAGTCGCGACTTACGATCTGGCACCTGAAATGAATGCCAGTGCCGTTGCCGATGCAGTGATTGATGGCATGAAGGGGAAACAGTTCGCATTCATCGTCGTGAATTTTGCAAATGGCGATATGGTGGGACACACCGCTAAACGTGAGGCCATTATCCAGAGCGTCGAGGCGCTGGACAGAGAAGTAGGACGCGTGCTGGATTCGGCTGTAAAAGAAGGTTATTCAGTGATAATGACGGCAGATCACGGTAATTGTGAAGAAATGGTTGATCCGGTAACGGGTGAACCCCATACACAGCATACCGTTTATCCCGTCCCCTGCCTGGTGATTGATGAAATTCCCTGGCAGCTCTCAATCGGGGCGGGTTTAAGCAGTATTGCACCCACTGTTTTGCAATTAATGGGATTGCAACAACCAGAACTCATGTCAGGACAGTCTTTGTTACTCAAGCCATTGTCTGAATGAATAATCGAAACTGAACAGGATAAATGATGAAATTCTTACCGCTATTTTTATTTGTGATGTTTATTTTGATTCTGGGCGCTTGTTCGAGTGGTGATAACTCAAGTAATGATAAATTAAGTATTGATAACAACAAGGCGACACTTAATGGCGACCATGTTTGGAAAGAGCAGACAGATGCTTTAAAACAGGCGCAGGAAGTGAGCGCACTCGCCAATGAATCAGCTGAACAGCAACGCAAGGCGATGGAAGAAATTGACCAACCTTGATACGGTCTTAAATTTATAAATGCCATTCATGGCACATAGGCACTTTTTTAAGTTAAAACAGGTTTAAATCTTCACCACCGACAGAAAAATCAAAAGCAGCAGGGGATTGATCCACTCCGGCAAGTCTTCTCAATGAGCGGTGAATATGTGCGGGCGTGAGTTTGATTGAGTTCGGGTTGGTATTATTAGGATCAGCTGTAAAGGTATTGCGATCAATTTTAATTGCTCTGTGAGCATTCGTTGTTGCACCAATAACACGATTCCCGCTAATGATCTGTTGCGAGTTACCCATTAACATCATGCTGGTGATAGGCCAGTGGTCCTTACCATTATCCGAGTTATACTTGTTTGTGCGTCCAAAATCAGAACCCATAACAAGTACGATTTTATCGCTCAGACCTCGCTCAGCTGCTTCTTGCAATATCGCGTCAATGCCCTGTAGAAGATCCATAAGCCGGGGATAATGCCGGTTATCATGATCACTATGCGTATCGAAACCGCTGATAGACAAATGCGCTGTCGCAGAAACTCCCGTTTCATATGCAGCTAATGCGATACGGCCCTGGCGATATAGATCTCTGGCACGGCCTCGTCCATTAAAAAATGATGATGGTTTTTCGGCCACTGCGGCAAAATTATTTGCCAGGTCTTTTAAATGGCCATCAGTTAGCCTCGTGTTAATAAGATCATTAATCGCAGTTTTTAGTCTTGGTAATCGTTGATTATTCAAAAGAGATTGTTGCCGTGCGGCACTGCTTGTCTTTATCAGGTTTTCAACCTGACTACTAAAGTATTGTCCGCTGCTTGCAGACTGCGGAGTTGCGCGAGTAGGGTAGGAAATCTCGAATAACGCATCAATTCCATTTGAGTTCAATCGCACAGGTACGACAAGATCTGCTGTATTATCATAACCTCCATTTGCGAGGAAAGGGATGTCGCGAGCGGGTGCCTGTACAGCGGCAACCAGCGCGGCAAAATTTGGGTAACCGGTTCGTCTTAACTCACCGCCCCAGGTGGTGCGTCTGCCATCGGAATGCGAAGTGGTGCCAACATCAATACCATTTATCACCAATAGCTTTTGATAATACGTTTCAAAAAAGGCCTTGGCACTATACAGGTTCGTGTTGCTCAGGAAACTGTCAGGTGGCGGTGCGTATCGAATATTGCCAATTTGCCCAATACTTGCTCTTGGATAATTGTTAACACGTGGATTGGTTTGACCTGCCACATAACCTTTGGGATCGCAAAAACTGGTCGGGTCCCAGGCGCCCCGGGCATCAATCATTAAATACAATGGGCCGGTATAACCATCATGCGCGGCAAAGAGTTTTGTCGCAGGATAAAATGGCATGGTTGTACCCGCACCGGCAATACCCGCAAGTTTTAAAAAATCTCTGCGTTTCATCGAAAATAACTCCAGTTGTTCACAAGTTTTATCATCTTAATCATAAAGAAACCGGTAATCATTCAGTAAATACGACATAACCGCCATCCATGAGCGGGCAGTAAATGCAGCATCGACACTAACGGGGTTGGATGCTGACAAGCCGCCGCGACATGCAGATGGAATATTGTTGCCCGTTGTGACATTCCAGACAGATGTAAATAAATCAAATGTACGAGTGATTTCCGCGTCATTTATAGCGAGTTCTTCACCTAGCACCTGTTTATGTAAGTGTTGGATGTTTTGTTTGATGTTAGCGATGCCTGCTGCAGTATTGGGTGTGTCAGCAAGTTCGACAAAAGGTAATAGAATTCTATT
>JAUWSG010000181.1 GCA_030610155.1 Gammaproteobacteria bacterium | reverse complement strand
TCACCAATACTGTCCAGCGTTAAAGACAGGTTCTGTTCACTTTCACTTAACTGTAAACGATCATCCTCAATTTTTTCAGCCATCAGGTTAAAGGCGGTGGCTGCTTGCGAAACTTCATCATGCCCGGTAATCGGAAGCCGTACAGAAAGATCGCCATATGCCATTTTACCCGCGGCATCACCTAATTCACTGAGACGCCTGGTCAGTGTCAACCCAACGAGCAAGAGTAAAATAACGCTAAGAAATATTTCAATACTGGCAATTACAATGCCCGACCGCCGGGACACAGACAAGACATCAATAATAGTAGTGGTATCGTAACCGATTTCCATCAACCCGACCTGGTAACCTGCAAGGTAGATTTTTTCGGTAAATCGATAAGTTTTTCCCGGACTGGGTCCCGACAAGTGACCCTTGAAATGTTGCAGGTCAAATCCGGTATGTGGGTGTTGCATGTTACTTTGCAATTTCACCTCACCGAATTCCAGGGAAATGTCGCTGGTTGTATTGCTTATTTGTAAGTAATTTACATTGTGCTCAGCAACAACCTGTTCTCCTATTTCATTCAACCTCGCAAAGTCTTCTTGTAACAACGGCCCGGCCACACTTGCGTTCAACAATGGCAATACATCCTGCACACGAATTTGGGTTTGTTCAATCAGCGCTTTTTCTGCCAGTCGCGCATTGTTCCATACCAGGATACCCAACATAATTGATTCAATCAGCACCATCGCAATGATTAATTTAAATCTGAGAGTATGGTATAGCGGTATTTTTTTTCTCATTCTTGTAATCTATTTATTAATTGAGATATTGCTGAATCAAGGTGTTTCAATTCCCTGCCTGTTATCGGGGCCAGGGGTTGGTATCTAAAGTCCTCAAATAAGTAGCTGATAGTTCGTGATCATCAATTACTTTTGGAGCACCCTTTATAAATGCATTTTGTCAATTTCAGATACAGTGCTACACACAACAATAAAACGTGGGGGATATCGCGAGTTCGCAACAGAACACTAAAATGCCCAGTCCGGGTTACCCCCCCTCTTAATAGGCATCTGCTGCTAATATCATCAAGTCTAACAATAGCCTACTTGATTATATACCTATAAATAATAGACCAATTTAGTCTATTTCGTCCATGCAATTGATTTGTAGGAGATTTCAGAAGTGTTGTGTGCTTTTCAGGGACACTTAGGGACAAAAGAGAATAGCAGGAAGTGCGTTGACAGGGTGCATGATACGCACCTCAAATATCGATACTAAGCGCTACCCGGGTTCGAGCAGCGCTGCTTTGAGAAAAAGCTTTTTTCTAATTACTTGGCTTTAGTAAAATCTGCCTGATCAATACTGGCTGACATTCTGGCACGTCTCCAGTCATTAACGATTTGAACAACTTCATCAGTTTCTTCTGCACCACTGGCAATAATACAATCCACCAGGGCGTTAGTAGGCAAGTTATCCGGGCATTCAGCGAAGGCATTGGAAGTGAATAAAAGAACTGAACCGATGAATGCAAATTTTATTAATTTCATTAATTATCTCCGTGTATAACTTTGATCAAGGATAAGATTGCCTGAAGTACTTTCAAGTTGTTCAACTGTCTGCCAGAAGTGGATCAATATAGCGCCAGCCCCTTGTTTGCGTCCATGTGAATGATTACTTTAGAGTTTTTTCAATTTATTTGTACAAATATTCTTATAGCGGGATAAGCGAGGGGGAAATCAGCTATTTACGTTATATAGTTGAAAACAGGCAGAGCCAGAGTCGAAAAAGTATTACCAACGGGATATTTAGACGATTCCAATGCGATACATTCAAGCAAAGTGTCTTATTGAAGGTGTAGTGGCAGCCTGGATTCCGGCATACGCCGGAATGACGGGGTTTTAGTTAGTACCTGGCACTCAGCACTACTAAGTTCGTCATTCCGGTGCATAACGGAATCCAGGCTGCCACTACACCCTCTATAATCACGTTACTGTCCACTACGCATAACTATCGCACCCTATTCGCTCCTGTCATCATCCCTGGATTCCGGCATTCGCCGGAATGACGAGCAAAAAAAAGCCCCACCCATAAAGATGAAGCCCGAAAAGCGTAAGTTCTTTAAATATCAATAACGCTATTTCTTTGCGCCCTTTGCGCCCTTTGCGCCTTTGCGGTGAATAATCGTTTTTTGGCACTACCATACCCGTCATTCCGGCATGCACCGGAATGACGAACAAAAAAAAGGCCCCACCCCGAAGGATGAAGCCTGATGTGTAGGGTGCTTTAATGCACCATCTTATTATATCTTATTATTTTAACTTATTTTGTAACCTGAATAACACCTTCAGGATTACAGAACCGCTGAGATCAATAAACGGGAACCAAAATCAGTTCCTGAATTGGCATCCGTCTTGTTTCCAGAAATGCCTGATCAAATGTACCTGGTGTAAACAAATTGAGTGGGCCTGGTTAAATACCAGGTAAGAATTGCAGAGAGAATTGATTAAAATATTAAAGATAAATTACGTGCAATAAGGCCAATGTAATTTAAATTATTATTTCTTATTATTGACAATTCTCGCCTTACTATTCCCCCTCAACACTTCCCCCATAAACTGTATGGCGTATCTTAGCACAGAGAATTTTATGTAAAATATAATTTTTACAATGGTTTATTTTATGTAATATTTAAAAAAGTTATATAAACTCACACAAATGCTGTGACTTTAATATTCATGATAAATATCAATAAGATAGTTAGAATATTAAGTTTGACGCGAGACCTTCAGAGTTGCGCTATACACTGACTACATGATGCTATTTTTGGCCCTGGGGCTTGATATCATATCAGTCTCGCTAAATGCCCCGGACAAACCCGCAGCAGAACGATGTTCTCATAGCGCCCTACGCCTTATTTTCGAGATACCACTGATAAGTCGTCGTAACGCCCTCTCGTAAGGCAATCCCGGGCTGCCAACCCAGTCCAAGGATTTTCGTCGCATCAACCAGTTTTCGTGGGGTACCATCGGGTTTCGAGCGATCAAATACAATTTCACCCTCATAACCCACCACCTGTTTCACCATCTCAGCCAACTCGCCAATGCTAATATCTTTGCCCACACCGATATTGACAATGTCCGCTTCATTATAATTATTCATCAAATAAATACAGGCATCGGCACAATCCTCCACATGGCAAAATTCACGCCGGGGTGTGCCCGTTCCCCAGACTTCCACTTGTGGTGTGTTATTTAATTTTGCTTCATGAAATTTCCGCATCAAGGCCGGCATCACATGAGAGGAATTCAAATCAAAATTATCATTCGGGCCAAAAAGATTAGTTGGCATCACAGAAATAAAATTACAGCCATATTGAAGCCGGTATGCCTGGCACAGCTTAATACCCGCAATTTTGGCCACCGCGTACCATTCATTGGTCGGTTCCAGGGGCCCGGTCAGCAAATACTCTTCTTTCAGTGGCTGGGGCGCCATTTTGGGATAAATACAGGTGCTTCCAAGAAACAAAAGCTTCTTTACGTTATTTTCATAAGCACCGTGTATCAGGTTGGATTCAATCATCAGGTTTTTGTAAATAAACTCGGCCGGATAACTGTCATTGGCGACAATCCCGCCTACCCGCGCCGCGGCCAGGAAAACATAATCGGGTTTTTCCTGTTGATAGAAATCTCGCACGGCTTGTTGATTGGTCAAGTCCAGTTCAGCATGCGTCCGGGTGACAAAATTGGAATAACCACGGTTTTGCAATGCCTGCATGATGGCTGATCCCACCAACCCTCGATGCCCGGCGATATATATTTTATCGTTTTTCTGCATTACCTTACTCATGGTAATCGTAAGCGTCGTAGCCATGGCCCTTGACCAGCTCATCCCGCTCAGCAGACTTCAAATCCTCACGTACCATTTCAGCGACCAACTCCTTGAACGTTATTTTTGTCGACCAGCCCATCTTTTCTTTCGCCTTAGTAGCATCACCGAGCAAGGTTTCCACTTCTGTGGGTCGGAAATATTTAGGATCAACCTGTACAATGCAATTATTATTACTGTCGTAGCCTTTTTCATCGACACCTGTGCCTTCCCAGCGGATTTTCATCCCCAGTTCATCGGCTGCCGCGTTGACGAAATCACGCACACTGTATTGTTCACCTGTGGCAATAACAAAATCCTCGGCCTCATCCTGCTGCAGCATCAACCATTGCATTTCGACATAATCCTTTGCATGCCCCCAGTCACGTTTTGCATCCATATTGCCTAAAAACAGGCAATTCTGTAATTTCAGTTTAATGCGTGACAAGGCGCGGGTAATTTTGCGCGTGACAAAGGTTTCCCCGCGCACCGGTGACTCATGGTTAAACAGGATGCCATTGCAGGCATACATGCCGTAGGCCTCACGATAGTTCACCGTAATCCAGTAAGCATACAGTTTGGCGACCGCATAAGGTGATCGCGGATAAAACGGAGTGGTTTCTTTCTGCGGGGTTTCCTGGACAAGGCCATACAATTCAGACGTCGAGGCCTGATAATACCGGGTTTTTTTCTCCAGCCCGAGAATACGAATCGCTTCCAGTATTCGCAGCGCACCCAACGCATCCGAATTGGCCGTATATTCCGGTTCTTCAAATGAAACCGCTACATGACTTTGCGCCGCAAGATTATAAATTTCGTCCGGTTGCACTTTTTGAATAATCCTCACCAGGCTGCTGGAATCCGTCATATCGCCATAATGTAGGATAAAATTCCTTTCCGACACATGCGGATCCTGATACAAATGATCGATTCGATCGGTATTAAACAGGGAAGCACGTCGCTTGATGCCATGAACTTCATACCCCTTGCTCAATAAAAATTCCGCAAGATAAGCCCCATCCTGTCCGGTAACACCTGTTATTAACGCTCGTTTTTTCATAATTTATCCAATTTACTCTACTTAAAACAGGCACAAAATCACCTAGCCCGCAAACACTACCCCTTTAACCCCAATTACGCCTAACGCCACAAACAAAACATATCTAAAAAAATCTGAATGCCGTGTCAACTTTGTCATTATCAACTCCACACCATAAAAAAGTACAATTAATAACACGATATTTTTACCCCATTCATCACCCTGGGAATCATCACCAATAATAATAAACGCAACCAACGCAATAAATAACGCGAGAAAATCCAATGGTGTTACATTAAACCGTCGCCCTTTTGAAAAACGTATGCCAATGACAATCGAAAATGCAAGCAGACCAAACAACGCAACATTATACATCTCCAACTCGCCTGATTCAATTTGGGTCGTTTGTGTCAAAAATAGTGACATTGCACAGGCGACATAGGCACACATTTTTTCAATATAATTAAAAGGCTGCTGTCTTTGCTTGATAAAATAGACAAACAAAACAAGCAACAGCACCAATGATAATATTGAAACATCAAGTGGAACTTCATCAGATAAAAAACCACCTTGAAGAATATACAAAGAAACCGTGGTTGCCGTCACATAAAATGCCCAGGTTGGCATATTCCGGTCATCCACTAATTTTTTTAATAATTTATGTAAAGCCGTTAGCGTATTTCCGTCCTGCCCTTTTCTGAAACACCAGCCAGAGCGTGCCGCCCAGAGAAAAAAACCAACAATACTTGCGCAAATGCCCAGATAAAGACCAATCAACAACATGTCCGACTGATAACGAAAAAAGTAAGCACTGGCAACCAGGCCACCTTGCACTATATAAATAATAGAGACCGCTTCGTAATGATCAAAGCCGACCGCTAATAATTTATGATGAATATGATTGGCATCCGGTTTAAACGGTGACCGGCCTTCATAAATGCGTTGCGTCATCACCATTAAGGTATCCAGAATCGGCAACCCCAGAATCAATAAAGGTAATACTGCGCTGACTACCGTATTCACCTGCTCAACTAACAAAATAGACAATACACCAACAGAAAACCCCAGAAACTGACTGCCGGCATCGCCCATAAACACCACTGCAGGATAGGTGTTATAGCGTAGAAAACCCAACACACTGCCCGCTATCGCCGCCGTAATAAGCACCAGATTCGTCGAATCCGTCAGCAGGTACAATAAGGTAATAACACCAAGACTTAATAAAG
>JAUWSG010000050.1 GCA_030610155.1 Gammaproteobacteria bacterium | reverse complement strand
GAAGCTTCCTAATAGACATTTTATCATTTTCTATTGATTCTCTTATTTTCACTAATTTTCCTAACTGTCAATTTACGTGACACATAACAGTGATTAGACGTACCAATAGACGTAAAACTTCACGTCCACCAAATATCGCCTTATTAAAAACTCTTTATAATCAATCTAGTATAAGATAAATTCGTATGTAAATCATGGCGTGTTATACGTACACCCAAGTCCTTATTATACAAGCCATATTTATAACGCCCTTTATATCGGTTCGCTTCGAACTTAATTATTTTTTATTAATCAAATATCTACAAATGTAATTAACAATTAGATGCGGCGTGTTATACGTATCTGACATTATTTGTCAAATACTAAAAGGAAATACCTGAAATGCAAATAATATCTTTAATCAGGAGAGGTATTAGAAAGGTAAGGCTCCAGCTCTTCGAGGTAGCGCACAGCAATATCTTGCTGCCTGGCAACCAACTGCTTTGCGTTGCTTCCCAGACTTTCACATCGCTCCGGATTATCCAGCAGATGAAGAAAAGTATCTGCCAGCTCAGTCTCATCGTTGATTTGCACTGCTGCATCATGCTCGAGAAATAACGCAGCTTCCTCTGAGAAATTTTCCATATGCGGCCCAAATACAATCGCTTTACTAAAATTAGCCGGCTCAATAATGTTATGACCGCCTGTCTTCACCAAAGACCCGCCCATAAAAACAAATTCTGCATTCGACATGAAGTCTGTTAGCTCGCCCAGGGTATCGACAAGATACACTCGTGTCTGCTCGTTTACTTGATCCTGTCTGCTGCGCACGGCGATTTGATCTGTCAAACCGGATATCTGGCTCAATATATCTGCAAGTCGTTTCGGGTGTCGCGGCGCAATCACCAGCAAACGATTCCTGCTGCGAATAGAAAGCCATGCTTGTAAAATTTGCCTCTCTTCATCTTCATGCGTAGATGCAATGAGAACATAGGGTCGCTCCAGTAACTTACTGGAAATCGGGGACGCCGTTTTTTCCTGAAAAGAAAATTTTATATTACCTGTTACTCTAACTTTTTCAGCAGGCGCGCCCAGCTTTATAAAACCGGTTTTGTCCTGTTCCGATCTTGCCAGAATCGCAACAGGCTTTTTCAAGATTGCAGAATAAACATGACGCAACCAGGGTTTGGCATTTAATGTACGCGGCGATATTCGCCCGTTGATAACGACTAACGGGATGTTTTGCTCATCGCACTGGATAAATAAATTCGGCCATAATTCCGTTTCCATAATAATCGCGCAAGCGGGGCTCATGGCATTCAGAAAGCGCTTTACTGCGCCTGGAAAATCAATAGGTAGATAGACATGACAGACCTTGCCTGACAAAGTTTTTAGTACAAACTGGCCACCTGTCGGGGTGAACGTGGTAATCACGATGAGGGATGTTTTCTGCCTGTCCAGCAATAACTGGATCAACGGTAATACGGCACTGACCTCGCCTACAGATGCCGCATGTATCCAGATCGGTTTAGTTGAGAGTTTCGGGTAACGAAAGCCAAACCGTTGCGCCAGATACCGGGCCTCCCTGAAAATGAAGGTATACCATGCAGTATAAAGAAACGCAGGAAGCGCCAGCAAACGAACAATCAAATTATATCGCTTTAATGCCTGTTTCATTGTCCCTGATTTAGTCTTCACCGCATTTTTCATTTATATAAAAAAAATTGTTCAGGCCTATTTCTTCCAGAACCGTTTTCTTACAGGATAAACCGGGGGCTCCCCTTCCGGCCGGGTCTTGAACCGGCAATGCACCCATAAATACTGCTCCGGCACTTTTTTTATTTGTTTCTCGATGACCTCATTTATCCGCCTGGCATCCTCCACTTCATCACCGACTGGAAAATTATCCAGCGCGGGTAATATCGTCAGCTTATAGCCTTTATTATCGTCCAGTCGCTGCGGGAAAAAAGGTACCACGAGCGCCCCGGACATTTTCGCTACTTTTGCCGGCGCCTTGAGTGATGCGGTCATGACACCCATAAAAGGCGCGAACACACTATGCCATGGACCAAAGTCCTGGTCCGGTGCATACCATACCGCCTTTTTATCTTTTAAACTCCTGATAAAAGAACGCATGTCGTGCCGATCAATGGCACGCGTGAAATGTTCTTCACGCGAACGTTTAATCACGGTTTCGTACAAAGGGTTCTTGCTGCTCTTATATACCACATAAAACGGCTGATGCATTGACAGTAATCGCCCGCCGATTTCCAGACAGGTAAAGTGCGCGCTTAACAATATGACACCCTTCCCCTTATCCAGCGCATTTTGCAAATGCTCCAGGCCTTTAATATGACATAGTGGCGCCAACATCTTGTCCTTACCCCACCAGGACAAGGATGTTTCTAACAAGGACATACCCAGGGAACGAAAATTTTTCTTAACAAACCGGTGTTTTTTTTCAGCCGTCCAGTCAGGGAAAACCAGATTGGTATTGGTTTCAGCTACTATCCTGCGCCACGGCATTATATAATATAACAAGCGGCCTATAGCTGACCCGGCGTACATTTGCACGGAGTAAGGCAACCTTGTCCCCATCCATAACAGAGGCATACCAAGTAACGCAAACCAGTAGCGGGGATGCAGGAAATTTTTCAGCCAAAAAATATCAGACTGTTTATTTTTTTCGGAATTCAAGATTGCAGACCTGTTAATATAAAACCGTTCAAACCGGGCTAGCGTATCAAAGAAGAGATTTCCTTAAACCGGGCATGCCTTGCATCTCTTAACCATTCAAATATCACCGATTCCATGTTTGATATAATACCACCCGCCTGCCGTATACGCTGTAGCGCATTTTGTTTGTTTTGGGCTGAGCGTGAACAGACCGCATCCTCAACAACAAATACTTCCTGGCCTTGCGCGATCAACTCCAGGGCTGTTTGCAATACACACACATGCGCCTCGATTCCGCATAATATATATTGAGAGCGCGCTGATTGCTCCACCGTCTTGCTAAAAACACTCTGACCCAGGCATGAAAAGCAGGTTTTTTCATACACCGCGACATCCTCAATAGATTCAACCAGAGTGTTATCAGTTTTGCCCAGACCTTCAGGGTATTGCTCAGTGACTAAAACAGGGATATCCAGCAAGGAAGCGGCTTTAAGCAAAATGCCGGAACGCGAAACAACTTGTTGTCTTTGAGCATCGTCCATTGCATTGAGCAACTTCGCTTGCATATCGATAACAACAAGTTGGCAGTTATTTGCAGTCGCCAGCATTATGTTCGGGTGTCTGATGAGATAATCGGGGTTCTATTGTTCTTGCAACGTTGTTGCTGCAACGTTTTTTTGCAACGCTTGTTATTGCAACCAGTCATTAATCATTTTCAGATCAACGGTCGTCAGTGTACCGGCCTGTTGTTTCAGACCAAGTGAACTAAGAAGGTAGCTGTATTTTGAGCTGGTAAAATCCCGCTGCGAACGAAATAATAATGTTCTTGCATTCAACACATCCACAGTGGTACGTGTACCGACTTCAAAACCTGCCTCGGTAGCATCCAGAGCACTTTGCTGCGAGATAACGGCCTGTTTAAGTGCCCGTATGCGACTGATGTTGGCAAGCACGGCCAAATAGGCGTCTCGCACCCCTCTCTCGGTTGCTCTGCGTTGTATTTCCAGAATTTGCAATGTCTGGGTATGCTGAAATTCCGCTTCACGCGTACGAGAATTAACGACACTGCCCTCGTAGAGACTCCAGTTAAACTGCAAAGACACAGATGTATCCGTTGACTCAGTCGCGAAGTTGGGGCTTTCTGAATCGTCCGAAAAACGATAATTTCCGACCAAATCCACCGTTGGGTAATGCGGGCTTTTTTGAATATCAACAAACGACCTTGCAATATCGACAGAAAATCTTGCTGATGTCAGTCTTAAATTCTGATTCTGCGCCATCTCATTCCATTTTTCGATATCGGCGGGCGAGGGCTTAACCAGGCGTGCTTTATCACTTATCGTTGCAAGTGACTCAAAATATTGTCCGGTTAATTCTCTTAATGATTCATGCGCATTGGCTACCCGGTTTTCTGCATCGATTTCATTGGCAATAGACAAATCAAAACGTGACTGCGCTTCATGCACATCGGTAATGGCAATCAGGCCAACATTAAAACGTTGTTTGGTTTGTTCAAGCTGGCGCCCAATGGATTCTTTTTCAGATTGCGCAAATACGAGATTGTCCTGCGCATCCAATACTTCAAAATACCGCTGCGCGACCCTGAGTATCAGGTCCTGCTGCACCACCGCATAGTCAATATCTGCCTGGGCAATAATGGCGTCAGCCTGTGTACTTTGCTTAAAGGCATCATAATGAAACAAAGGTTGAGCGAGGTTCAGATTATAACCATTCGAAGTAAAATCAGTATTTGAATCCCCAAAAGCAGGAGAAAAAGAAGTCAGATCACGTGATTGCGATGTCAGATCCGCACTGAAGAAAATAGAGGGTAAAAACCGGGCGGTACTTTGCGGCCCTGCTTCCTGTGACGCCAAGCGGGCTGCTTCTGCGCGTTTAATCTCGGGGTCACTTTGCAGGGCAACTTCATAAACCTGCATTAAATCCTCTGCAAAACCTGGCAAGGGAGATAATATTAAAACCGTGGCCAGACATAATAGACAAGCAAGTTTATTTGTTTTTTTCAGCATTCACATCACATCCAGGATAATCACAATATAATCAATAAGTACTCATCGCCGTATCAACCTGGCGAGCCCATGCATTAATGCCGCCAGTAACATTAACCACTTTTTCAAAACCCGAGTCCTTTAGCAACAGCCCAACACGCTGACTTCTAACACCATGATGGCATATCAGGAAGGTTTCCTGCTCTCTACTCAGTTTATTTAAAACACCCGGAACCTGGTTCATCGGTATTAATGTGGAATTGCGAATATGACAAAGCTCATATTCCCATGGCTCACGCACATCCAGCAATAAGGGCGGGTTCTCAGCCCCGTCAATATGTTCTTTTAATTCTGAAACACTAATATGTTGCATCCTTCCCTCCCGGCGACAAAATCCCTGAATGCTTAAAACACAAACCGCTGGGGCTGCTGTGCATTAACCAGTGACGCAATATCCGTTTCCTGTAAACATTCCTCAGACCACTCATTTTCACTCACCCTGGCAATCAATATACCTTCCATCACCGGATTGTCACCCACAATGGCATATAACCTGCCACCAACTTTCAGCGAGTGCTTGAGATTCTCCGGCAACACGGGCAATGAACCGGTTATCGCGATCACATCATAAGTTGTGTCATTCCCCCATCCCGATGCCGCATCACCGACTTCCAGGGTCACGTTGTTAATCCCCTGTTTTTCCAGCTTGGCCGCGGCTTGCGCACTGAGGTCTTCATAAATTTCAACGCTTTGCACCTGTTTGGCCAGTTTTGCCAATACAGCGGTGAGAAAACCACTGCCTGTGCCTATTTCCAGCACCGTATCCGTCGATTGCACATTTAAAGCTTGCAGCAGCTTTGCTTCAAGAATGGGTGTCATCATGACCTGATCATGGCCAAGCGGAATATTCGTATCAGCAAAAGAAAGGTTTTTATACTCTTCAGGGACAAAATCTTCACGTGGCGTACTCGAAATGGCATCAAGTACACGTTGATCCAGCACTTCAGCTGGACGAATTTGTTGTTCAATCATATTAAATCGGGCTTGTTCAGTATTCACGCTATTCACCGCTTCATCCTCACTAACAACTAGATGCGACAGATTAAGCGGTTTATGCTTTTCTGGCAAGCAGTACAGGGCGTCTGCCCCTGCCGGCATCTTGCAAAACAAGGCGATATAAGCTAGTGTCGGCAGTAATTGCTAGGGGTGCTCCTCAATCATAACTGATTGTTTTTTAAAGGTTATATGGAGGCGCTGAGAGAAGACCCTTTGAACCTGATCCGATAAAACGGCGTAGGGAAGCTTGCCACATGACAACCCCGTCATAGCCTCCCTTTCATCAGATTATTTTGTCACCATTTTTGCTACACACAAGAGAGGACGTATGAGCGCGATTCCAGATGAATTTCTACAAAAAACAGCCAAAATTAACGATGCCTCCGTCCAGCCTCTTCCTAATTCAACAAAGATTTATGTACAGGGCAGCCGAGAAGACATTCAGGTGCCGATGCGGGAAGTCTCTCTGGCTGATACCCCTCTAGAGGACGGCGGTTTTGAAAAAAACCCGCCTGTCACGATTTATGACACATCCGGGCCCTATAGTGATCCGCAGGCGCAAATCGATATCCGACAGGGCTTGACCGAAATACGTCACAACTGGATTAAAGAACGAGATGACACTGAATTACTGGCTGAATTTTCATCAAAATACGCGGTAAAAAGCGCAGCAGACCCGAAACTGGCGCACCTGCGTTTCAAACACATCCGGACACCTCGCCGTGCTAAAGCCGGCAAAAATGTCACCCAAATGCATTACGCCAGAAAAGGCATCATTACGCCCGAGATGGAATATATTGCGATTCGTGAAAATATGCGACTCGCCCATGCCCACGAACGTGCCCTCGATACACTGACACAACAACACCCCGGCCATTCTTTTGGCGCCAGCGTCCCCAAACAAATCACACCCGAGTTTGTGAGAGACGAGGTTGCCAGGGGCCGTGCGATCATCCCGGCGAATATCAATCACACCGAGCTGGAACCCATGATCATCGGCCGCAATTTTATGGTCAAGATCAATGGCAATCTTGGCAACTCGGCCGTCACCTCCTCCATCGAAGAAGAAGTGGATAAAATGACCTGGGGCATACGCTGGGGTTCTGACACCATCATGGATTTGTCCACCGGGAAAAACATCCACGAAACCCGGGAATGGATAGTACGTAACTCACCAGTCCCTATTGGTACGGTGCCTATTTATCAGGCCCTGGAAAAAGTAAACGGAAAAGCCGAGGACCTGACCTGGGAGATATTCCGTGACACACTGATCGAGCAGGCCGAACAAGGGGTTGATTATTTCACTATCCATGCGGGTGTCCTGCTGCGATATATTCCATTAACAGCAAAACGCGTCACGGGTATTGTGTCACGTGGCGGCTCAATACTGGCCAAGTGGTGTCTGGCACATCATAAAGAAAATTTTCTCTACACGCATTTTGAAGATATTTGCGAAATCATGAAAGCCTATGATGTTTCATTCTCATTAGGTGATGGTTTACGCCCGGGTTCTGTGGCCGATGCAAATGATGAAGCCCAGTTTGGTGAGCTCGAAACATTGGGCGAACTCACCAAAATAGCCTGGAAACATGATGTACAAACAATAATAGAAGGCCCGGGTCATGTGCCTATGCATATGATCAAGGAAAACATGGATAAACAACTCGAAGTTTGCCAGGAAGCGCCTTTTTATACACTCGGGCCATTAACCACCGATATCGCCCCCGGTTATGACCACATCACTTCCGGCATCGGTGCCGCGATGATTGCCTGGTATGGCACCGCCATGCTGTGTTATGTCACACCCAAAGAACACCTGGGGCTGCCTGACCGGGATGATGTTAAAGAAGGAATTATCACTTACAAAATCGCAGCGCATGCTGCCGATCTGGCTAAAGGCCATCCTGGCGCACAAATCCGTGACAATGCGCTGTCCAAAGCACGTTTTGAGTTTCGCTGGGAAGACCAGTTCAATCTGGGACTTGATCCTGATCGTGCACGTGAATATCACGATAAAACCTTACCCAAAGATGCACACAAGTCAGCCCATTTTTGTTCCATGTGTGGCCCAAATTTCTGCTCAATGAAAATTTCACAGGATGTGCGTCAGTACGCCGAATCCCACAAAATGGATGACATCAACATTGCTTTGGAAAAAGGCATGGAAGAAAAAGCGATTGAATTTAAAAAACAGGGTGCCGAAATTTACAAAAGAGTGTAGTTAAGATGACTGATACCATCATTGAGAAAAACAAATATGTTTCATTCACCTATCGAATACTCGATGAAAATGAAAGCATTGTTGAACAATCCAATGTCCCTATGGATTATCAACATGGCGTGGAAAACGACATGTTTGAAAAAATTGAAAACGCACTGACAGGGAAAAAAGTCGGCGAACAAATCAGAATCACATTAAACCCGGACGAAGGCTTTGGACAACCATTACCGGAACTGATCCATACCGACAGCATAGACAACGTCCCCCCTGAACACTGTCATGTGGGCGCACGTCCGATGTTTGAAAATGATCGTGGCGATACCAGGGAAATGCTTGTCACAAAAGTCGAAAACGGCAAAGTGACCATCGACGGAAACCATCCTTTTGCTGGTAAAACCATTACATTTATTGTTGAAATAGCCTCCATCAATGACAAGCCGCTTGCTAATGCGGGCACTGGGCCGTCTTCTGCACCCGATACGCTCCACTAGCACCTCCCCACGTCATTTCCCCATAGGCGACCGTAGTCAGATCCGGCAATATTGGGCTTGATATGCACATACTGTGCAAGCGATTGCAATTAACTCTTTTAGGATTTTTGTCGATACCATACTAGAATGAAAGTAACTATATTGCGGATATTATTACTAATTCAGCATAAAGAGCGGACACATAATAAACTCTAAATGAACTGGCCTGCCCCTAGACGATCACTGCGTTTAAAACTGGTTATCATCAGCGTTATCGTTGAGATTGCGATGCTTGCGCTATTGGTGACAAACAGCATTCGTCTGATCGAAAACAGTCAGGTTGACCTGGCAAAATTACGTCTTGATGAGGTCAGCCAGCTTATCAATACCGCGCTTTCCAGCCCACTGGTTGAAAGAGATTATGCCCGGCTTCAGGAAATTCTTGATAACAGCCGTCGCGATGAAGGTATTGTTTACCTGGTCTTGTATGACGACGCGAATAACATCGTTGCCTCCAGCGGCTGGAACAAAGACAAACCCTTACCGATTCTGGAAATCGACCTGGCTGTCGACACAAACAACAACCCCCGACGCTTTGACAGCAAACTCCTTGTGCAAATTTCCGGCCTTACTTACGGCACGCTATATTATGGCATTTCTACTGACTTCTTAATAAATGCCAAATCACATTTACTCAGGGAAAGCTCAATCATTGCCGGCCTGGAAGTTATATTTTCAATTATTGTACTTACGCTTGTTGGTTTTTGGTTAACGCGAAATCTTGTTAATTTGACTAATGCCGGAAAAGAAATTGCAGAAGGTAATTTTGATATCAATTTACCGGTGAAAACACAGGATGAAATAGGCCAGCTCACCCAAACCTTTAACCTGATGGCAAGTGCAGTCCGTACACGCGTCAAGGAACTCAGCAGCAGTGAAGAAAAGTTTCATGCCATCGCAGATTACACTTATGACTGGGAAAGCTGGTTTGGGCCCAATAATAATCTGATCTGGGTCAATCCTTCGGTTGAAAGAATGACAGGCTATACAATAGAAGAATGTCTGGGCATGGAAAATTTCCCGTTGCCCCTGGTGTATGAAAAAGACAGGGACAAGGCAGCAAGAGAATTAAGGTTTGATAAATCCGACAATGTTGGCACAGCTGAGTTTCGTATAAAACGAAAAGATGGTTCAGTATTCTGGACGCAGACTGGCTGGCAACCGATTTATGACAACGACGGACAATACCTTGGCATTCGCAGCAGTACCCGGGATATCTCTACACAAAAAATCGCCCAGGAAGAAGTCGTCGCCAGACTGGATGAACTAAAAATTTCTGAACAGGAACAAAAACGCCTGTTGTCAGTTTCTCAGCAGGAACAAGCGCGCATGACAAGCCTGTTGTCAGCCATGCGCATGGGCATACTGTTCGAAACTGAAGACCAGCATATTGCTTTCTATAATCCGGCATTTGTAAAAATCTGGTCGCTCGATGAGTCTCAAAAGCTGACGGGTAAACCCTCAAGCGCAGTTTATGAGCAAGCCGAGAGCAAACTGGATGACACATCAAAAGAGCAGTTCTTACTAACTGGTAACGACCCACTGGAGCTGGTTCTACTGGATGGCAGAACAGTCACACAACTTTCATACCCCGTCACGGACGCAAAGAACAAGGTCATAGGCCGATTACTGGTTTATGAAGACATTACTCACGAACGCCAAACTGAAGAACAATTAATTTACCTGGCAGAAAGAGATCCGCTTACCGGCTTGTACAATCGCCGTCGATTCCAGGAGAAACTGTCCAGCACACTGGAATTCGCGCTTAAACATAATGCACATGGCGCATTACTTTTTTTCGATCTGGATGAGTTCAAGTACATTAACGATACATTTGGCCATCATGCAGGCGATGAAATATTACTACGAATCTCCAATGAACTAAGCACTATCCTCCGTCGTAATGAAAACTTTTGTCGCGTTGGTGGTGATGAATTTGCCATCCTGTTACCAAACGCAACTCAAAATGATGCTGAAACATTGGCTACCAGAGTGATTCGCACAATATCGCAAATCCCGTTCCGACCTGAGGACCCGAAACTGCGCATGACAACCAGCCTGGGGGTTGCACTTTACCCGCAACATGCAACCGAGATGGAAGAACTTGTCGCACATGCCGATGCTGCAATGTACCAGGCAAAAGAGGCCGGTAAAAATACCTGGCGAACTTACAGAAAAGACCTGGACACATCAAAAGAAATGATTAATCGACTTGGCTGGAACACGCGAATCAGTCAGGCCATTGATAACGAACAACTGGTATTACATTACCAGGGAATTTATGACACCAATACCCGTAAACTCGTCCATGTCGAAACACTGGTTCGCATGATCAATGAAGATGAACCAGATAAGCTAATTTTGCCCGGTAACTTTATACCCTTCGCGGAAAAAAACGGGCGAATCGTTGATATCGATAGCTGGGTCATTTCAAAAACCATCGAAACACTGGCCTATGCAGAAGAGTTTCCCCATGTTCCTATTGCCGTCAATATCTCAGGCCGTTCATTTGATGATACCTCATTACCACAATTCATCGCAGAACAGCTTCGACGACATAATGTTGCGCCAAATAAATTGAATATTGAATTAACTGAAACAGCCGCAGTATCCGATCTTCATGACGCACAACGGTTTATTGACTCATTACGAAAAACAGGCTGCCGGATTTTCCTTGATGACTTTGGTGCCGGCTTTTCCTCTTTTCTCTACTTGAAACACCTGAAAGTGGATGTACTGAAAATAGACGGGCAATTTATCCAGGATTTGCCAGAAGACCATACAAACCAGGTTTTTGTAAAATCAATCGTCGATGTCGCCAAAGGCCTGGACAAGAAAACGGTTGCGGAATTTGTCGAAAATGAAGAAACGTATGAATTGTTAAAACAATTTGGCGTTGACATGGTTCAGGGTAATTATCTACATAAACCTGACGAAACACCACCTCAGGTAAATAAATTGGCCGACAAACAAGCCTTAAGAAAAAAATCGGGTTCTTCTTAAGAGGAACCATGCTAAATGGAAAATTGACAAGGGAAAAATTATGCGCACTTTAAAGCTCGCGATTCTATTAATCATCAGTTTTCTTTTACCTGCCACCTGCCTGGCTGATACGGAATCAACAAACGACAAGCAGACGATAAGCCTTGGTATGCTGCCCTATATCAGCACCCACAGACTCATTGAAATATTTCTGCCTATAAAGGAATATCTTGAACAAGAGCTCCACAGACCCGTCAAGTTAGTAACTGCACCGAATTTCAGAGAGTATCTGCAACGTTCGCTTGATGGTGAATACGATCTTTATCATACCGCACCTCATTTTGCGGCACTGGCTGAACTGGAATACGGACATCGCCGACTAAGCCGTTTTAGTCGAGTGCTGGATGGCAGCATCCTGGTAATTAAAAATGGGCCTATCAAATCCATCAAGGACCTCGAAGGAAAAACAATGATAGCGCCTGCTCAATTGGCCATCATTACTATGCTGGGAGAAGTATTGCTCAAGAAAAACGGCCTGCAACCAGGCAAGGATATTACGTTTCGCAACGCATCATCCCATGGTAATGCGATTCTTAGCGTTGCAAAAGGCAAGGCAGATGCCGCTGTTGTCTCTGCAGGCGTTTTTGAAAGAATGCCTGAAGATGTGATAGAAAAATTGACCATACTGACAAAAACCAGGCAAGTACCCCATGTGATGTTTATGGCCAATTCCAAACTGCCGGATAAAGATTACCAGGCCGCCAAAAAAGCCATGCTGAATTTTACTGCTGAGGGTCCAGGTAAGGCCTTTTTCTCCAAGACCAAACGAAAAAATATGGTGAGCATCACCGATGAAGACATTGAGATACTGAAGCCCTATGTTGAAATTTTAAAATCCCGCCTAAAATAGTAAAACACTGGCTTGTATTGTTAAAACAATTTGGTGCTAATATGGTTATGATCTACTAACTGAATAAACTTTGCGAAACAACTCCCCAGGCAAGTAAACTGGACAACTTACAAGCCTTGAGAAAAAACCGCATCATATTCAAAAATATACCAGGAAAAAATCATGCTTCCTTTGAGGCTTGCAACCTTATTACTCATCAGCTTTATTGTATCTGCCACCTGCCTGGCTGATACTGACTCGACACACAACAAGCAGGCAATTAGATTTGGCATGCTGCCTTTCGTCAGCACTCACAGGCTCATTGAATTATTCCTGCCTATAAAGGAATATCTTGAACAAAATCTCCACCGGCCTGTCAAGTTAGTGACTGCACCGAATTTCCGAGAGTATCTGCAACGTTCGCTTGATGGTGAATACGATATTTATCATACCGCACCTCATTTTGCAGTACTGGCCGAACTGGAATACGGGCATCGCCGACTAAGCCGTTATAATCGATCGCTGGATGGCAGCATCCTGGTAATTAAAAATGGACCCATCAAATCCATCAAGAACCTCAAAGGCAAAACGATGATCACACCTGACCGGCTGGCCATCATCACCATGCTGGGAGAAGTATTAGTCAGGGAGAATGGCCTGCAACCAGGCAAGAACATTACGGTTCGTCATGCATCATCTCATGCCAATGCAATTCTTAGCGTTGCTAAAGGCAAGGTGGATGCCGCCGTCGTATCCGCAAGCGTTTTTGAAAAAATGCCGGAGGGTATAAGGTCAAAATTAATCATTCTGACCAAAACCGGGAAAGTACCCAATGTGATGTTTATGGCCAGCCCAACATTGCTGGAGACCGATTACCAGGCAGCCAGGAAAGCTATGCTGAATTATACAGCTGATGATCCAGGCAAAGCCTATTACGCCAGAGCAGACCGGAAAGCGATGGCAAATATCACCGATGAGAATATCAACACCCTACGGCCCTATGTCAAAACCCTGAAAACCCGACTTGAGTAAGCCACTGATTTACAATAGATTAAACTTCATCATTTTCCCATCAGCGACTCTGTTGCAACAAAATCTTGACTTCGATGTCATAAATGACTGTAATCCGGCCATACGCTGTTCGTCTGTCGTAATAGACAAACAGAATATGACTTAACTTGCGTCCCCCAGACATTATAGAGGTAGATACACGATGGATAACAAGAAAGCAGATGATATACGCCAATCAGTTCGAGACAGCTACACCAAGGTGGCTGAAGCCAGTAATGAAGGTGATTGTTGTGGTGTCGAATCAAGCTGCTGTGGTGTTTCCTCAGACGAACAAATTAACACCCTGATTTCGACACGACTCGGTTATTCAGAAGACGACCTGAAAAACGTTCCCGAAGGCGCGGATATGGGCCTGGGCTGTGGTAATCCACGTGCTATCGCCAGTATCCAGGCCGGTGAAACCATTATTGACCTGGGCAGTGGCGGTGGATTTGATTGTTTCCTGGCAGCACAGGAACTCAATGGGACAGGACTTGTCATTGGTATCGACATGACACCGGCAATGATCAGCAAGGCACGGACAAATGCCGAAAAAGGCGGGTATTCGAATGTTGAATTTCGCCTGGGCGAAATAGAATTTCTACCTGTCGCTGATAACACCGTTGATGTCATTATCTCCAACTGTGTTATCAATCTGTCACCCAACAAGCCCCGGGTATTCAGTGACGCGTTCCGAGTATTAAAACCGGGTGGCCGTTTAGCGATTTCTGATGTAGTCGCAAGCTGTGAATTACCTGAACATATCCGTACTGACCTGGCACTTTATTCCGGCTGCATGGCAGGCGCATCCCTGGTTGAAGAACTGGAAACCTTTATGAGCGAAGCCGGCTTCACCGACATTCGCATCACACCAAAAGATGATTCACTGGAATTCATCAAGGACTGGGCGCCAGGGCGCGGGGTTGAAGAGTATGTGATCTCAGCACATATCGAGGCAATCAAGCCGGCTTCCGTGAGTTGCTGTTAAAACCGATTTTTACCACGGAGGTCACGGAGAAAAGAAAAGATTATTTCCTTATCCCATTGGGAGAAGAAACTTAAATAAAAAATCTTTTCTCCGTGACCTCCGCGGTAAAACTAATGCTTTTTGTTTTAATATTTTAACCCCGTGCGCCCCGTGTTCCCCGTGTTCCCCGTGCCAAAAAAGTCTTAAGGTTTTCTAATCTATCAGTTCGATTTTTTGACGAACTTTGTCAGGATAACAATCTGCTGGCCACTAACACGGCCCTCGATTTGATCAGCATTATCGGGCACCAGCGAAATTCCGCGTACCGCTGTGCCACGCTTTGCAGTAAAACCAGCCCCTTTTACATTTAGATCCTTGGTTAAAGTTACCGTATCACCAGCCTGCAGCACCGCACCATTGCTGTCGACATGTTTGACTACATCGTCATCACTCGCGCCTTCACCCGTCGCTTGCGCCCAGACCAGCGTGTCATCATCCAGATAAAGTGTATCAAGCAATCCCTGAGGCCAGCCTTCAGCACTCAGTCGTGTCAGCATACGCCACGCCATCACCTGCACTGCTGGCACCTGGCTCCACATACTATCGTTAAGACAACGCCAGTGATTAACATCCACTTTTTCCGGTTTTTCTATCTGTTCGCGACAAGTCTCGCAAACAAGCACGCACTTATCCGCATTATCGTTTGAATCCGGCGGAATTTCATATACGTCCAGATTCTCTGTCGCGCTACATAATTCACACCTGGATTCGCTACGTGCATGTAATACTTCTTCTATACTCATTATTTAATATCTCCCGGTGTTGAATAAAATAACAGTGCTCCCTACCCGTTGCTACTGCATATAGGCATAGTCGTCATGCTGCAGCCTGACTATTTCCGCGTCAGCCATTGGCACCATTTTTACAAACCCATGTATGTCGTTTGGCTCATATTTCAATAATTTTGCAGCAGCGCGGCACATCCGAAACTCTATAGAAGTCCCTACGGATAAACTTTGTGCACGCCGCATAATATCTTTGTGTTTTTTAAATTCGTCGATTGCAAAAAAAGGAATAGCATCACCGTGGATGACCACCACAATTGAACTATCAAAAGAATCTGACCCGTAAAGTTTATACAGGTATCCCACTCGATCGAGCACACTGGCAAGATCCTTTTTATCTCCTGATGTCAGGTCATATAAAACCTTTCCAGGCTTATATTCGATATCAAGCACACTTGCCATTCCCCAGGGCACATCTTCGCTGGCGTTAAGTAAGGGCACATAGGTCAACAACAGGCATGAAGCGAACATGATTTGTGTGATTCTTTTCATTTCAATTCCTACATTATTCATTATTTTCTACTTCTCAAAGTGGGATAAAATAAAGGAACACTGATGATTTAACAATTTAAATATACTTAAAAAGCATGCACGGCTCTATCTTCGGCTCACTAAGACCAATATTACCACGGGGAACACGGGGAACACGAAGATGAAAGATCTGAAAGCAATTTTTTAACACGGAGGTCACGGAGAGAAGAACGAGG
>JAUWSG010000049.1 GCA_030610155.1 Gammaproteobacteria bacterium | reverse complement strand
TTTCTCCGTGACCTCCGTGGTAAAATCGGTTTTATCAGTAAAAGCTCTTCCCCGTGCGCCCCGTGTCCCCCGTGTAAAATTTGGTCTTAAGCCAGATATTCCCTCACCGTCTGTTCGATATCATCTGAATCCCAAACCGGACTCAATACCGCAACACCTTGCGCACCATTATTATGCGCAATCGGCAACTGTTGTGAATCCATACCGCCTAATGCAAAAACCGGTATGGTCACTTCATCGACCAGGGCAGAAAAATTTTTCCAACCCAGTGTTTCAGCGCCGGGATGACTTTTTGTGGGCAACACCGGTGACAGTACTGCAAAATCCGCTCCAATCCTGACCGCCTGCGCCAGCTCGCGGGCATCATGACAGGATGCCGCCACCCATTTATCCTGCCCCAGAGGACGCGTCGTTAATGCCATTAAACGATCACTCGATAAATGTACGCCATCCATGCCAAACCGCATTGCAATATCAGGGTCCGCATTTAATAAAAGACTGGCGCCGTGAGCATGGCAACGTATTAATGTTTCACTGGCTAATTCAGAAAAATCCGCATCTTGTGTATCTTTAAGCCGTAACTGCACAAGTTTGATACCCGCCTGTAATGCGGTTTCAAGCTGTTTAAAAAACACAGCTTTGTCTTTAATACTGGATTGACTAATAAGATAAACCGGCGGTAGTTGCAGGGCTTTGATCACAGGTAAGTTCGCCTCAGGAAATGTATAGTCTGTTAATTGCTCTATATTAGTCCACTCAAGTGGCTGCCCTTCACGGCCGTGCGCTTCACCCTTAAAACCGTTTACATACCATACGTCGAGTAATACTGATCGATCATCATAATCATGCTTGACCCTGATAAGGGGTCGCGCACTATCAGGTGTTATTCCCAATTCTTCATGCAATTCTCTTTTGAGCGCGGCATACACATCCTCACCCGCTTCAACTTTACCGCCTGGAAACTCCCACAAACCGCCCTGGTGAACATGGTCATGGCGTTTTGTCAGCAAAATCCGACCTCGACTATCACGAATGGCAGCAGCTACAACGTGCATATAAAAATACCTTATTTAATTTAACCACGGAGGTCACGGAGAAAATTTTTTGGTTCCCTCTCCCCTTTGGGGAGAGGGCCAGGGTGAGGGGAAATGTGTATGCGTGGAGAACATAATTCAAAAGCCCCCTCATCCTAGCCTTCTCCCCAAAGGGGAGAAGGGACTAAAAAACAAAAAATGCTTTTCTCCGTGACCTCCGTGGTAAATGATCTTGAATCAGGTTCTGTACTCTGCATTGATTTTCACATAATCATAAGACAGGTCACAGGTCCAGACACGGGCGTTATGCAAACCACGCCCCAGATTAATACTGATAGTGATCTCATCCTTGTCCATGACGGCCTGCCCTGACGCCTCGGTATAACCCGGCGCCCTGCCGCCATTACTGACAATACAAACATCATCAAGAAAAATACTCATGGCATTAATATCAAAATCCGTTATGCCCGCGCGCCCCACTGCCGCCAGAATACGACCCCAGTTCGGATCACTGGCGAATAGTGCCGTTTTCACTAAAGGGGAATGCGCAATGGTATAAGCAAGATCTTTACACTCTTGCTCGGAGCTGCCTTCGACAACGTTAATGGTCACAAGCTTGGTTGCCCCCTCTCCGTCCCGAATAATCGCCTGCGCCAGGTACTCGGCGACATCTGACACCGCATCACACAGTTTTTGAAACGCCCCGCTTTTCTCTTCAATCAATGGCAAAGCGCTTTTACCGGTTGCCATCAAAATACAGGCATCATTAGTGGAAGTATCGCCGTCGACAGTAATGCGGTTAAATGAATTCTCAACAGCATTGTTCAAGCATTTTTTCAAAAGCCCGTCAGACAAGCTGGCATCAGTGGCAATAAATGCGAGCATGGTCGCCATATCAGGTCGAATCATGCCCGAACCTTTTGCGATACCCGTGATGGTGATTTCACAATCATCAATGGTGATTTTTTTTGATACCCCTTTGGGCATCGTATCGGTCGTCAATATCCCATGCGCCGCATCTGCCCAGCCATCCTTACTTAATGCAGCATAGGCATCCGGTAATCCCTTCAGAACGGCTTCCAACGGGTAGGCCTCACCAATCACACCGGTGGAAAAGGGTAATACCTCATCAGCCTGACAACCAGACAATGCGGCTGATGCCTGGCAGACTGCCTGAGCATCACTGAGGCCTTGTGCACCGGTTCCCGCATTCGCATTGCCGGTATTGATGACCAGAACTTGTGGGGATGCAGTAGACAAATGCTCGCGTGCGATCAACACAGGCGCCGCACAAAATGCATTTTGAGTAAATACACCCGCACTGGCAACATTTTCATCCAGCGCAATCAACACCAGGTCCTTACGACCCGGATATTTTATCCCGGCACATGCTGTCCCCAAACGCACACCGTCAACAGGATGCAACACAGGAAGCTCAGTTTGACCTACTGCCATGGATTTGCCTTTTTAAAGTACGAAAATATTATTTTTACCGCAAAGGCGCAAAGGACGCAAAGGTTTTTATATCATTCATTCTTTGCGTGCTTTGCGCCTTTGCGGTGAAAAAAAGTCCTAAGCTGGAATACTCTGGAATTTACTCGTCATTCCGGCGCATGCCGGAATCCAGGGGTGATGACAGGAGCGATATGGTACAGTCATATGTAGTAGAAAGTAACGTGGTTATAGAGGGTCATATGGATTCCGGTATGCACCGGAATGACGGGACAGGACAGACCTCCTGGTCGCCCTTTTATCTGTTAGCTGATCTTTCCCCTGCTTTTTTCCTTTCCCCTGTTATCTGTTCCCTTTCCCCTGCCTCACTGAATCTTGCCATGGCACTGTTTGTATTTTTTACCTGAACCACATGGGCAAGGGTCATTACGTCCGACTTTCTTGCCTTCGCGCACAAAAGGTTGTTCCTGGGCCTTTGACTCCTGTTCAGCGCCGGCGCTTTCATCAGGCGCGCTCATCGCAGAGGCCTGCGCATGTTGATATTCCATTTTAGTGCTTTTCCGACGCTGCTCTTCAACCGCCTGCACATCTTCCTCAGCACGTACCTGCACCTTTGATACAACCCCAACAACTTCTGTCTTTATGCTCTCGAGCATTTGCATAAAGGATTCAAATGCTTCGCGCTTATATTCCTGCTTGGGATTTTTTTGTGCATAACCCCTTAAATGAATCCCCTGGCGTAAATGGTCCATCGCCGCCAGATGGTCTTTCCACTGAGAGTCCACAACTTGCAGCATAACGGCTTTTTCAAAATGCCGTATTACCTCTTTCCCTGCAAAATCTTCTTTCTCCACATAACTTTTATCCAGCTCATCCTGTATGCGTTTGCTCAACGTCTCTTCATGCAATTCATCATCGCTGTCCAGCCATTCCTGTATATTCAGTCGTTGGCCAAACTCCTGCTCCAGCGCATCGGTCAGGCCAGGCACATCCCATTGCTCTTCCATACTTCGGGGCGGAATATGGGCATTTATAACGTTGTTCACCACATCCTCACGAACAGCTTTTAATGTCTCTGATATATCATCAGTGGCCATGAGCTCATTGCGTTGCTCGTAAATCACCTTACGTTGATCATTAGCAACATCATCATATTCAAGTAATTGCTTACGAATATCGAAGTTACGCCCTTCTACTTTTCGTTGCGCATTTTCAATTGCCTTCGACACCCAGGGGTGTTCAATCGCTTCCCCATCTTCCATACCCAGTTTTTGCATCATCGCCGACACACGTTCTGAGGCAAAAATCCGCATTAAATTGTCTTCGAGCGACATATAAAATCGACTCGAACCCGGGTCACCCTGACGACCGGAACGACCGCGTAACTGATTATCAATACGGCGCGATTCATGCCGTTCAGTCCCTATAACGTGTAAACCACCGGACTCTATCACCTGCTGATGGCGTTTTTTCCATTCCTCACGTACTTCCTCTAAATACTTTTCATCCGGGTTATCAAGCGTTTCAATCTCCGACTCCAGACTACCCCCTAATACGATATCTGTACCACGGCCTGCCATATTAGTGGCAATAGTCACCGAGCCGGGGCGACCCGCATTACTGATAATCTCCGCTTCTTTTTCATGAAATTTTGCATTCAACACCTGATGATCAATCTTGTCAGTTTTGAGCAAGTCCGACAGAATTTCAGATGTTTCAATTGAAGCAGTACCGACAAGCACCGGCTGTCCGCGTTCTCTGCAGTCCTTGATGTCTTCGGTCAGGGCAATGTATTTTTCTTTAGGCGTCAGAAACACCAGGTCACTGGTATCTACACGACCCACAGGCCTGTTCGTCGGGATCACGACTACTTCCAGAGAATAAATTTGTTGAAACTCAAACGCCTCGGTATCAGCCGTTCCGGTCATACCGGAGAGTTTATTATAAAGCCGAAAATAATTCTGAAAGGTAATCGACGCCAGAGTCTGGTTTTCATTCTGAATTTCAGCCCCCTCTTTGGCTTCCACTGCCTGGTGCAAACCATCAGACCAGCGGCGGCCCTCCATGGTGCGGCCGGTAAACTCGTCGACAATAACAATTTGTTTGTCCTTAACTATGTAATAAACATCCCGTTGAAACAAGGCATGGGCGCGTAATGCGGCATAAAGATGATGCATCAGGCTGATATTGCTAGCACTGTAAAGACTTTCACCATCACCGAGCAATCCCGCTTCAGTCATGAGCTCTTCAGCGTGCTGGTGGCCTTCTTCTGTTAACAGAACCTGACGCTGTTTTTCATCTATGCTGTAATCGCCTGGCCCATCTTCATCGTCTGCTTTCTGTTTTGTTAACTTTGGCGCCAGTAGATTAATTTTTTGATAAAGCTCGGAACTGTCATCCGTCGGACCGGAAATAATCAGCGGTGTACGGGCCTCATCAATCAGAATGGAATCCACTTCATCGACAACCGCGTAATTAAGCGGGCGCTGTACTTTTTCTTCGATACTAAACGCCATATTGTCACGCAGATAATCAAAACCGTACTCGTTGTTTGTACCGTAAGTTATATCGGATGCATATGCCTTGCGTTTTTCATCCGGCCCCAGACCGTGAATAACAACCCCCACTGTCAAACCAAGAAATTCATATATTTGCCCCATCCACGCCGCATCACGCTGGGCAAGATAGTCATTAACCGTGACAATATGCACACCATCGCTGCTGAGAGCATTAAGATAAGCCGCTAGTGTCGCAACCAGGGTCTTGCCCTCGCCAGTCCCCATTTCAGCAATTTTGCCCTCGTGCAGCACTATGCCACCCATTAACTGGACATCAAAGTGGCGCATACCCAGTACCCGTTTGGCTGCTTCGCGTACTGTCGCAAAGGCTTCCGGCAATAACTTGTCCAGAGTTTCACCCTCGGCGATGCGCTGCTTGTATTGTTCTGTGTTTGCCTTCAATTCAGCATCTGATAAAGCTGCCATTGCGGGCTCAAGACTGTTTATCTTGAGTACATCTTTTTGCATCTGTTTGACCAATCGCTCATTTCGACTGCCAAAGATTTTTTTTAATAGATTACCGACCATGCTGAATAATTTTCCTGCTTGCTTGTGGTTCGTTTTACCTGAATTGGGGTAAAAACGGCTATTTTCAATAAAAAATTGTCAAGGGATTATAAAGTAAGGAGGGACATAATGGTAATGTCTTGATCTAACCAGTATTTCACATAGACGGACCGGGAATGCCTGTTTTGTTTGTTTTTTTAACCGCCAAGGACGCCAGGTTTTTTATAAAAAAGGCCTTCTTGGCGTCTTGGCGGCTCAATACAAAGCTGGGAAGTCGATTCTGGTACTTGATTTGTCAGGTTTATCGGGCAGCGCGGATATACTTGGCGGGATTGACGGTTCGACCGTTATACAGCACTTCAAAATGCACGTGAGGACCCGTAGAACGTCCGGTAGAGCCCATCAGGGATATTTCCTGACCTTTTTTCACGGTATCGCCCACTTTCACAAGAATACTTTTATTGTGTCCGTAGCGTGTGACATAACCATTTCCATGATTAATTTCAACCAGGTTTCCATAGCCATAACGCCGACTGCCCCAGGTCACTACGCCTGACGCCACCGCAATCACGTCACTGCCGTCTTTTCCGGCGAAATCCATGCCTTTATGCTGCGCCCGACGGCCGGTAAACGGATCGGTGCGTTTACCAAAATAAGACGAGGTCCAGCCTTTCTTGATCGGCCGCCCTGCAGGAAAAACTTCTGCTTGCAGATTCCGGTTCATCATCATCGTTTCCAGCACCGCAAGCTGCTGGCTACGGTCATCAATCTGCCTGGACAGGGAATTGATGGTTCTGAGGAATTCAGGCACATCAACCGAGGCAACATCAAGGCTTTCAGGCCCACCCTGAGCCGGTGAATTCTCAAAATTAAATTCACCCTTGTCCAGCTTGGCCATTTTTGTCAATCGCTGACCCAGTGCATTCAAGCGAATCACGTGCGCCTGCAAGAGGCCCAGCCGGGAGGCCAACGCGCTCATATTATCGTCTATATTGAGCTTTGCATCGCTTATTTCATCACTTTGCTGCTTAATTTGTTGTTGCAAAACAGCATAAAAGACATCGGGTTCAAATTCTGCACTTTGTTTACCAAACCAGTAGCCGGTATACGCCAGACCACCAGGCACAAGCAATGCTGCAAGCAGGGCAAAAACAAACAGTCGACGTCGGCTCAGGTTGATATACCCTGAACCCCCACTGTGTTTTCTGATAAGAATAATATTCATTAAGGTTCCGCTGCTTTACATCTACTTGAATTCAAAGCACATATTACTACTAAAATCGACATACCACACTATTCAATAACGGCTAACATGCTTTAAAAGCATCATTTATTCAATTGGCCGTAAAATAGCATAGATTTACCTGTATAATATCGACCGTAACCCACCCGACATGAATCATGGCCCACAATCACATGACTCACAAACATGGCAAACTCACGCACAATTAAAGCACTTTTTTCGAGTAAATCCAGCAAGTTGCATTCACTCGTATCACATGCTCAGACGCTGGCTCAGTTGAACCAAATATTGCAAAATTTGCTTAGCATGCCCTTAAAAGAGCATGTCATCATCGCAAATACTACACATGACACGCTGATTATCAATGTCGACTCTGCCGTTTGGTTAACCAAAACCAGGCTCCAACTACCTGAAATATTTGATAAATTCAAAAAACTCTCAGGACTCGCTACACTCCGTAATAGCAAGATAAAAATTAACCCATATATGTTATATGGTTATAGTGCTGCCCGCCCTGCTGACACAAAAAATAAAAACAATCGTAATCATCCCACACCCGCTTCCATTCATCCGTGTTCTGCGTCTGAAAAAACCCTGTCTCAAATAAGCAATGTCGCGAACAATCTACAGGATCCCGAACTAAAAAAAGCCTTGTTGAATCTTGCTAACACGCTGGCCAAAAACCAGCGCTAGCGGCCATTTAACCGCTCACAGTATTCCACCACCACATTAACAGAAATGACATTCTGAACCGCTAACAGGCTCACATAATTTCACACTTGCCCGCAGCACCTAACTATTTGTTTAAAATAAGGTTTACACTGAATATCACTGAAACATAAAGACAAAACCCAGGATTTACCACGGGGGACACGGGGCGCACGGGGAAAAGCATTTTTTTAACTAAAAAATCGGATTTAGCCACGGACGAATACATGGACGTATGAAGGTAGGGCAACGCAGGACGCAGTTGCCTACAGGGATGTAGGTAAGGGGCGATAGCAGGACGCGGTAGCTTTGCCGAGGTCACGGAGAACATCTTTTTGGTTTTAGCCCCCTCTCCCAAAGGGATGAGGAGTTTAAACAACATTCTTTTCTCCGTGACCTCCGTGGCAAAAAACATTCATTAGGTTTTTCCCCCGTGCGCCCCGTGTTCCCCGTGGTAAATGCTCTTAGGTTTAAAAGGTCCTAAAAGCAAAAAGCCAGCATGAAGCTGGCTTTCTGATGTTTCTTTATCTGGATTTGATTTTAATTAGTGGCAAGCAAAGGTTGGGAAAATGAAATTGGCGCGTTTGCTTCATCATCAAATACGACAAGCTCCCAGGCATCTTCGTTGGCAATCAAAGCATTTAAAAGCTGATTGTTTAACTCATGGCCTGATTTACATCCGCTGAATGCACCAATTAAACTACGACCAAGTAAATAAAGATCACCAATCGCATCAAGCACCTTGTGCTTAACAAATTCATCTTCATAACGCAGACCACCTTCATTCAGTACACGATAGTTATCAAGTACAACTGCATTATCAAGTGTGCCACCCAGCGCGAGATTATTTTCACGCAATTGTTCAATATCCCGCATGAAACCAAATGTACGTGCCCGACTGACTTCCTTCACAAAAGAAGTGGTCGAAAAATCGATGCTGGTATCCTGGCTATGGCTTTGGAACATCGGATGATCAAAATCAATTTTAAAGGAGACTTTAAACCCTTCAAACGGGTCAAATCGAGCCCATTTATCACCGTCTTCTACTACAACAGGTTTTTTGATTCGAATAAAACGCTTGGGAACATTCTGCTCTTCTATACCAGCAGATTGTATTAAAAAGACAAAAGGTCCGGCACTGCCATCCATAATTGGCACTTCGGGAGCACTTAAATCGATATAAGCGTTATCAATTCCCAGACCGGCAAATGCTGACAACAAATGTTCGATTGTCGAAATGCGAACACCATCCTTTAATAATGTTGTAGACAAACGAGTGTCTCCAACATTTTCCGGTGTCGCTTTAATCTCAACCGGTGGATCTAAATCAATTCTTCGAAAAACGATACCGGAGTCTGGTGCTGCCGGTCGAAGTGTTACGTAGACTTTTTCACCTGTGTGTAATCCGACGCCAGTGGCTCTAATAATGTTCTTTAATGTGCGTTGTTTAATCATCTTACAGTTAATCCCTGGAGCCCATGCTTTGTGTATGTAATGTCACTGATCGTGCCCTCAATGCTTTCGAAGTTATCTATCATTAGAAACTTTCAACTAAATCTATAGTTTCTAAATTACCTATATATAGTTGTTGCTACCGCAATCAAATACCCGAGCAAAATAGTCAGCTCAAACTACGAAGCAGATACCTTCAAAATACTTCAGAGAACATACGCAAGTGGGATATCTAATCTGTGTCAAATAAATCACAAGTGTATCAAAAATATCACAAGGAGGCGCAAGTCTAGCACAGCCTTTTGATATTGACTAGAAAACTATCGGACCTGGATCACATATCTAAACATTAATTTAAGATTATCTTAAAAAACGCAACATACCGAATTCAGCCGATGACTAGCACTTCAAAGCACCAGAAAACGGCGCTGAAGACAGTGTTTATGTTAAATTACTAACGCCCTCTACAGCAGGGCCTCAGTTTAGTCGGCCTGTCTCCTTAAAAATGCAGGAATATCCAGATAATCAATATTGGCATCCGTCCCGGTCGCAAACCGTTCGCCTGCCACCTGATTCCGGATCACAGTCGGGCGGTCCAGTTGCTCGTAATCGACTTCTCCGCTAGCCTTTTTATGTATTAATTTCATAGGCTTACTCTCTTCTTGCTGCGCACCTTTGCCCAGGCCAGTCGCGACCACAGTCACTTTTTACTCATCAGTAATTTCCGGATCAATGACCGTACCTACCACAACTGTTGCATTTTCGGATGAAAACTCCTTGATGGTATTGCCAACTTCCTCAAACTCACCAATTGACAAATCAAGACCTGCGGTCACATTAACCAGAATACCTCTTGCTCCGGTCAGATTCACATCTTCAAGCAGTGGGCTGCCAACCGCGGCTTCAGCGGCTTCTCTGGCGCGATTCTCACCTGACGCATGGCCGGTCCCCATCATCGCCATGCCCATTTCCGACATTACCGTCCTGACGTCTGCAAAATCGACATTGATCAGACCTGGTCGAGTAATCAGTTCGGCAATCCCCTGAACAGCACCCAGTAAGACATCATTGGCCGCCTTGAATGCATCCAGCAAGGTGAT
Organism: Gammaproteobacteria bacterium; assembly: GCA_030610155.1. Lineage (GTDB taxonomy): Bacteria > Pseudomonadota > Gammaproteobacteria > SG8-11 > SG8-11 > JAADIM01. Next base: position 5,940 of record JAUWSG010000049.1, on the reverse strand, counting down.
TTGTTTACCCAATACTGCCATTAATTTATGGTTAGGAATGGTAATCAGGGAATCAACATACTCCGTGAGTTCCTTGACACCTTCATCAGCAATCGTCGATCTTTTATGGCCTTCGAATGGAAATGGTTTGGTTATCACAGCCACCGTCAGTATTCCCATTTCCTTTGCGACTTGCGCAACAATAGGTGCACCACCGGTACCAGTACCACCGCCCATACCGGCTGTGATAAACAACATATCAGACCCTTCGATCACTTCAGCAATACGATCCCGGTCTTCTAAAGCAGCTTGTCTACCTACCTCAGGGTTTGCACCCGCACCCAGTCCTTTGGTGATGTTCGTCCCCAGCTGTAACACTGTTCTGGCTGAGGAATTTTTTAAGGCTTGCGCATCCGTGTTTGCGCAAATAAATTCTACTCCTTCGATGTTCTGGGCCACCATATGCTCAAGGGCATTACCACCGCCACCCCCGACACCGACGACCTTTATTACAGCGTTTTGAGTATACGCATCCATTAGTTCAAACATGATATGACCTCCACCTTTTCGTTATGATTTAAATTACCGCTACACCCGTTAGTCCAGCACTTACTCCAGTACCCGTTAAAAATTTCCCTGAAACCATCTCTTCATTTTATCCATGACACCTTTAAATCCCTGATTGACTGCTGCATCCATTTTTCTATCATCACGATGTTGATGACCGTACAAAAGCAGACCCACACCCGTGGCATGTATTGGATTGCATACAACATCAACCAGGCCAATTACATGCTGCGGATATCCCAAACGTACCGGCACATGAAATACTTCTTCAGCCAACTCAATAACACCTTCCATTTTTGAACTGCCGCCTGTTAACACAACACCGGCTGCACATATATCTTCAAAACCGCTACGTCTGAGTTCTGCCTGCACCAGCCCCAACAATTCTTCATATCGGGGTTCCACGACTTCGGCTAGCGTTTGACGCGCCAAACGCCTTGGTGGCCGATCACCTACACTGGGGACTTCAATCGTTTCATCCGGACTGGCAAGTTGTGTTAATGCGCAGGCATATTTGACTTTTATTTCTTCGGCGTATTGAGTCGGCGTACGCAATGCAACCGCTATGTCATTTGTTACCTGGTCTCCGGCAATTGGAATAACAGCAGTGTGTTTAATCGATCCTTCCGTAAACACCGCGATATCTGTCGTGCCACCGCCGATGTCTACCAAACAAACACCCAGGTCCTTTTCATCTTCAGTGAGCACCGAGTAGCTGGAAGCCAGTTGTTCAAGAATAATATCGTCCACTTCCAGTCCACAGCGACGCACACATTTAATAATATTCTGCGCCGCACTCACTGCGCCCGTCACCAGATGTACTTTCGCTTCCAGACGAACGCCTGCCATGCCAATTGGCTCACGAATACCTTCCTGCTTATCGATAACAAATTCCTGCGGCAATATATGCAGGATTTTCTGATCCGCGGGAATTGCAACAGCACGTGCAGCATCGATGACACGGTCAACATCACCCTGGACCACTTCCTTGTCACGTATTGCAACAATGCCATGCGAATTCAGACTGCGAATATGGCTCCCCGCTATGCCGGCATAAACGGACTGGATCTGAACCCCCGCCATCAATTCAGCCTCTTCAATCGCCCTTTGTATTGATTGCACGGTTGATTCAATATTGACGACCACACCTTTTTTCAAGCCTTTTGACGGGTTTGAGCCAATCCCGATCACTTCCACCTCGTCATCAGGCGTGACCTCACAAACTATCGCCACAACTTTTGATGTGCCAATGTCTAAACCAACAATCAAATTTTTGTCAGACTTTTTGGACATTAAATATTCCCCCTCCATGAAGCAGAGTTACTCTGTGTTGTCGAAACCGTATTTGGCTTCCAGCGAACTGAAAAACCATTTGTATAACGTAAATCGACATGAGCAATCTCTTTCATATTTTTAGAAAGCGAGTTATTAAAAACTTCAATAAACCTGTCCAGCGCCGCGTTGACGTCTGTACGTCCCATAACCAGATTCACACCACTATTCAGCGCAAGTCGCCATGCATGCCTGTCGTCCATTTCCAGGCTTTGTATTCCTTGATCCATTTTCTCAAGTTTCAATGACATCTTTTTATATTGCGCCAGCAAAATTTCATGTGAACCCTCGGGCCCGGTTAACGCCGGCAAACCAGTTGGAATCGTATCCGGGGGCGGATAAAACACTTCACCTTGTATATTCAACAGGCCATTTTTGTTCCAGACTGCAATAGGCTTCTGTTCCTCTACAAAAATACGCAAAGTGTCCGGCCAGACGCGGCGTACCGAAGCAGACCTTATCCAGGAAATTTCCTTTACTGAGTTCTCAATTTCAGAAACATTCACATTAAAAAATCCACCCGACGTTTGATTTGATATTTTATTTTGTAACTGTCCTGAATTCGCATGCTGGAATAATCCCTCAACTTGCACCCTCTTAATTGGCATCACATTACTTTCAGCCAGACTCATCAGACCCCACAATGCCAGACCGGCCAGGGCAACAACAAACAACAATGAAGCCCCTGCATTGGCGGTTAACACTCCACGTTGAAATTTTCTCACTCTCAAAAATTGATGACGATCGTATTGCTTATTTTTATGCATGCGCATTCCCGTTTACTTCCAGAGTCAAAGCCAATATTTGCCAGACAAGGTCCTCAAAACCAATACCGGCTTCTGCAGCCGCTTTTGGTACCAGACTATGGTCCGTCATCCCCGGTACTGTATTGACTTCAATAAACCAGGGATTATTTTCACTGTCACACATAAAATCAACTCGACCCCAGCCGGTGGCACCAGCTGATTCAAATGCGGTCAGTGCGATTTGTTTAAATTCATTTTCTGTTACCTTGTCCAGACCGCTGGGACAGTGATACAAAGTGTCATCAGCAACATATTTTGCTTCGTAGTCATAAAATTCTCTTGCTGTTTCCAGCCGGATCAACGGAAGAACGTCATACCCCAGAATAGCCGCAGTATATTCTTCACCCTCTATCCACTGCTCGGCAATCACCAAATCATCAAAGCCGGATGCTGCTTTATAGGCATCCGGTAATGCATCAGCATGATCTACCTTTGACATCCCGAAGCTTGAGCCCTCATGGACCGGTTTTACAATCAACGGCAGACCTAACTCATCACACACTTCATCAAAATCAGTTTCCTCATCCATCATCCGAAACGCGGGGGTTGGTACACCCTGGCTAGACCAGACCTGTTTAGTGCGCAATTTATCCATGCTCAAAGCACTACCCAGAACGTTACTCCCTGTATAAGGTAGACCCAGGTTCTCAAGCACACCTTGCATTACGCCATCTTCCCCACCACGGCCATGTAAAACGATAAATACCCGGTCATAATTACCCGCAAGCAGCTTTTTAATAATATTTTCATCTGCATCAATACCGTGAGCATCAACACCCTTATTTAAAAGTGCATTCAGTACCGCCTGTCCGCTTTTTAATGACACTTCGCGCTCGGCAGACTGACCACCCATTAAAACAGCCACTTTTCCGAAATCATCTGATTTCATTCAGCCGGTTCTCCAACCACATGCACTTCTTCTGTTAATTCAATCCCATGAATTTTACTGACCGTTCTTTTTACAAAATCGATTAATGCTTCGATATCCATTGCATTTGCATTACCCATATTGACAATAAAATTGGCATGTTTGTCTGACACGCATGCACCGCCAATACATCTGCCCTTCAATCCAGCACTTTCAATCAATTCAGCCGAATAAGCCCCTTCAGGATTGCGAAAGACCGAACCAGCTGACGGTTGCTGCGTAGGCTGTGTACTATTGCGCAGCGATAACAATTGTTTGATTTTCTTTCTGGAAGCATCTTTATCTGCAGCCAACCCGTCCTGCGGTTTTAAATATGCCGCAACAAACCATTCCCCTTCCGGTATTTCTACCGCCCGATAGGCAACCTTGAACTCTTTACATGAACGCAAATGACGTTGCCCAAAACGATCAATGGTTTCAACCTCGTCTACCAATTGCCATGTCTCACCACCGAATGCACCTGCATTCATTGCCAACGCACCCCCCATCGTGCCGGGGATACCGGCGAGAAACCCGGCTTTGGTAAAACCCTGCTTGACACAAAATCGTGCGACCTTCGCACATGACACACCCGCCTCTGCACGCACCCGCTTATCAGGTAATTCTTCCAGTGCGTTTAAAACGCCGCTGGTACATATAACCGTGCCACGTATTCCGCCATCACGAACCAGTAAGTTGCTACCCAAGCCCAGCCAGAACAGTGGCTCACCAGCTGAAAGCTGGCTCAAAAATACAACAAGATCATCCAGGTCTGCCGGTTTGTAAAAATGCTCTGCTGGCCCACCGACACGCCAGGAGGTATGGCGTGACATGGGTTCATTTTCCAGCATGATGCCTCTGGGTATTATTTGCTGAATTGCCATCATGATGTATTTCCCATTAATCAACATCCATCATCTTGTTTGATAACGCTGATGCAATGGAGCCAATATTCCCGGCACCCAGAATCAACAAAATATCTTTATCCTGCAACTGGTCACAAATCGTTCGCGGCAGACTCTCAATTTTCTCAACGAATACAGGATCAACCTGTCCCCTGTTTCGTATCGCGCGACACAAAGTCCGGCCATCCGCACCGGCAATGACTTCTTCCCCGGCAGGATACACATCCAGAATAACGAGCACGTCTGTGTCTGACAGAACGATAGTAAAATCTTCAAATAAATCGCGGGTTCGCGTATAACGATGCGGTTGAAATGCCACAACCAGTCGACGATCAGGCCAGCCTGAGCGGGCAGCTTCAATCGCCGCCATAATCTCCCTTGGATGATGCGCGTAATCATCAATCATCAGGACTTTGCCTTTTTCTGTTTTAATTTCACCGTAACTTTGGAACCGACGATCGATCCCCTCAAACTGTTTTAACGCCTTTAAAATTGCCGCATCATCAACACCCAGCTCATGGGCAACCGCGATTGCGGCTAATGCATTTAATACGTTGTGCTTGCCAGGCATATTCAACGTGACACTTAATGGCGTTTTGAGGTCCCTACGAATAACACTGAATTCAGTCACACTGCCTTTTTGGCGTATATCCCGGGCAAGCACATCAGCATCGCCATCCAGACCATAAGTCACCACCGGCCGGGTAATCTCCGGTAATATTTCCTGAACAACAGGATCATCAACACAGACAATCGCCAAACCATAAAAAGGCAAGTGATGTAAAAATTCAACAAATGTATTACGCAAGCGTGAGAAGTCACCTTCGTAAGTCTGCATGTGGTCTGCATCAATATTTGTCACGACTGCAAGCATCGGTTGTAAATATAAAAATGAAGCGTCGCTTTCATCTGCCTCTGCAACCAGGTATTGGCTTTCACCCAGCTTTGCATTACTCCCTGTGCTATTAAGACGCCCACCAATGACATAAGTAGGATCCAGACCACCTTCGGCCAATACACTGGCGATCAGACTGGTTGTGGTTGTTTTGCCATGAGTACCTGCGACTGCAATACCGTGCCGAAAACGCATAATTTCTGCCAGCATTTCAGCCCGCGGCACAACAGGAAGCCTGTGCTCATGCGCAGCGACCACCTCAGGGTTGTCATCCTGGATCGCAGTTGAAGTCACAATCACATCTACATCCTTGATATGTTTTTTGTCATGACCGATTATTATTTTTGCGCCCAGGTCAGCCAGGCGACGGGTAATATTATTTACGCGTAAATCAGATCCGGAAACCTGGTAACCCATGTTCAGCAATACTTCTGCAATGCCACCCATACCTACACCACCGACACCAACAAAATGGATCCTGCGAATACGTCGCATTGCTTGCCAGTTCTGGTTTTTCTTGTCCATGGTTTTATCCATATCAAGTGGCAA
>JAUWSG010000021.1 GCA_030610155.1 Gammaproteobacteria bacterium | reverse complement strand
CATTAACTATTCGCGCACATTAATTACCGGGAGGGGGTATCAGTGAATAAAACTGACTTGATAGACTTGATTGCTGAGGAATCTGATGTATCGAAAGCGGTGGCTGGTCGCGCATTAGATGCGATGATTACTGGCGTTACTCAAAGCTTGTCCAGCGGTGACCAGGTCACTTTGGCGGGTTTTGGTACTTTTTCTGTCCGTGACCGGGCCGCCCGTGCGGGTCGTAATCCCAGGACCGGGGAGACAATTCAAATCAAAGCGGCGAAAGTTCCTGCTTTTAAGGCTGGCAAAGCGTTCAAGGATGCCTTAAACTAGCCCACTTTCTCGCTGGGTCTAAATCAATGACTTATACCATTGGTTCGGATCTGAGATGGGTGCTTAGCTCAGCTGGGAGAGCGTCGCCCTTACAAGGCGGATGTCGGGGGTTCGATCCCCTCAGCACCCACCAATAACCAAACGGTTGTATACCATACCAGGAGCGGTAGTTCAGCTGGTTAGAATACCGGCCTGTCACGCCGGGGGTCGCGGGTTCGAGTCCCGTCCGCTCCGCCATGCTGTCAAAGGGTGCGTCTGTTGAGGACACACCCTTTTTTTATATACTAATGGGCCTGTAATTGAGCTCAAAAGTTAAACAAAAGCCGTATTTGGGCGTTTATTAGGCTAAGATCTGTGTGGCTTAATATATAAGGCTAACAAAGCGGTGGCTAATTTCTGAACTACTAACTAGTAGGTTTTCGATTATGTTGCATTTTATACGTGAAACAGCAAAAGGCTGGGTTGCCTGGGTCATCATCAGTTTGTTGATTGTGCCTTTTGCCTTATGGGGCATTAATTCCTATTTTGAAAATGGTGCGTCGGCTAATGTCGCGATCGTCAATGGGACTGAGATTAGCCTGCAGGAATATCAACAAACCTATCAGCAGCAGCGTAACCGAATTCGCTCCATGCTGGGGGCAAATGCGAATGCAGATCTGGTTGATTCCCTGCTCAAGCCGCAAGATATCATTGAGGGTCTGGTTGAGCGTGAATTGTTATTGCAGGCCGCTGTCGAAAATGGGTTCCGCGTCTCTGATCAACAACTCGCCATGCAGATTCAGGCTATCGAGGCATTTCAGCAAAGTGGCCAATTTTCCAAGCCGACATACGAGCGTTTATTACGTAATCAAGGCTATTCAACTGCTTATTTTGAATCCAGCATGTTACAGGACTCACTTATCTCGCAAATCAATTCCGGCTTGAAGGGCACAAGCATTGTCACTCCAGCTGATCTTGATCGTTATATACGATTGAAAAATCAGGAGCGAGAAGTATCCAGTCTGGTCATACCCGCTGCAAAATATGAAAAAAACGTTTCCGTGAATGAAGAGGAAATTAGCAAATATTATGATGAAAACGCGCAGCGTTTTGTCAATCCTGAAACAGTCAGTGTGAGTTATGTTGAGCTCAAAGTCAGTGACTTGCAGTCAACGATTGCCGCGACCGAAGAAGATTTACGCAAGGTATACGAAGAGCAAAAATCCAGCTTTGGTGTTGGTGAAGAAAGAAAAGCCAGCCATATACTGATACAAATAGAAAATTCGGATGCCGAAAAGGCAGCCCTGGACAAAGCGAATGAATTAGTCAAAAAGATCAAAGCCGGTGAGTCTTTTGCATCCTTGGCCAAATTAAATTCTGAAGATCCCGGTTCAGCTGAACAGGGTGGTGATCTGGGATATTTTGGTAAAGGTTTAATGGATCCAGCATTTGAAGCGGCGACATTTGCGTTAAAGGAAGGCGAGGTGAGTGAACCGGTTAAAACCTCTTTCGGCTACCACATTATTAAACTGGAAAAAATTCGTGGGGGTTCACAAAAACCTTTTGAGCAAGTACGCGATGATTTGAAACAAATTTTTACACAGCAAAAAGCCGAAGAACAATTTTTTGACCAGGCTGAATTGATGGCAAATCAGGCCTATGAGCAACCGGATAGTCTGGAAGCTGTTGCCGAGGCCCTGAACCTGGAAATTAAAACATCAGAAAGCTTCACCACAGCCGGTGGTAAGGGCATAGCAGCACACCAGAAACTGGTTCAGCTCGCGTTTAGTAATGATGTACTCAAGCAGGGATTTAATAGCGAACCGATCGAAGTCGGCGTGAATCACCTGGTTGTAATACATAAAAAAGACCACGAACCTGAATCACAGAAAAACCTGGATGAAGTTAAAACGGACGTTAAAATGATCCTCGAAAAACAGTCTGCCAATAAACAGGCGGAAGCGGCTGGCCAGAAAGTTATTAGCAGTATCAACAATGACGGTGCAGATCCGGTTTCTGTGGCAAAAGAGCTGGGGTTAGTCTGGACAGAGAAATCTTTTATCACCCGCCGCGATACTAAACTAGATCGTAATGTCGTCAGCGCTGTATTCAAGAAGCAAAAACCTGCCGAGAACAAAGTCCTGACCGAAGGGGTTGGCCGACGTAATGGCGATTATATCGTCTACCAACTGTCTGCTGTCCGGGCCCCTGATCTGTCAAAAGTAGGTGCCGCTGAAAAGCAACAGCTGTCAAAAGAGCTGAACAGGGTATATTCGAACGAAGAATTTGAAGATTACCTCTCTAGTATAAAACTGAATGCAGATGTTTCCATCTTTGCAGAGAATCTTCAGTAAGACCGGAAAAGATTAAAACCGTTTTTTACCACGGAGGTCACGGAGAAAATCTTTTTTATGTAAGTTCCCTTTCCCGAAGGGAAAGGGCTTACCAAGCAATCCTCTCCTTTCCCTCCGTGACCTCCGTGGTCAAAAATGCTCTTAGGTCTTTCTCCTCAAGTTCTCCGTGGTAAAATCAGGTCTTTTTTATCAGTTTTGCGTTCTATCGGTCTTTGCGGTTTAATAATCATCCATATTAAGAATAATAAGGCCTGAATATGAAAATTGCACTTCACTGGCAAATCATTATTGCCCTGGTTCTGGCGGTCATTGCAGGTTCGATCACCGGAACAGAGGCGAGTCTTTTTGGCGTCACTTTCTACAGTATCTATGTATTCGGCGGCACGCTTTTTCTCAATGCGTTGAAGATGATTATTGTGCCCTTGATCATGTCTTCGATCATTGTGGGTATAGCGGGCATTGGTTCATCCGGTGATTTGGGGAAATTAGGCAGCAAGACCCTGGCCTATTATATTATGACGACATTTCTGGCCATCATGGTGGGTTTGTTTATTGTCAATCTTTTTGCGCCCGGTATTGTTGATGGGCAGCCGGCAAAAGAAATCATCGGTTTGCACGAAGATGTGGGTACTTTTACGGATAAGGTTGAAGGCAAGGGCGCAGCTGATATCGCAGAAGTATTTATCCGTATGGTGCCACCCAATATCGTTTCTGCTGCGGCAAACGGGCAAATGCTCGGTTTGATTTTCTTTGGGCTTTTGTTTGGTTATTTTATTTCTAAGATACAGGAGCCTAATGCGGAAATTGTTTTTAATTTTTTTCAGGGCGTGTTTGAAGTTATGATGAAAGTCACCGACTGGGTGATGAAGTTTGCGCCCTATGGTGTTTTTGCCCTGGTTGCGAAGGTGGTGTCGACGACAGGACTGGCCGCATTCAAACCTCTTGCGGTGTTCTTTGTGACGGTGATCGTTGCCCTGGCGATACATTTTTTTATTACCATGCCGTTCTTGTTAAAGTTTATCGGCAGGGTAAATCCATTACGACACTATAAAGCCATGGCGCCGGCCTTATTGACGGCTTTTTCCACCAGTTCCTCCTCTGCCACCTTACCGCTGACGATGGAGTGTGTTGAGAAGAATGCGGGGGTCTCTAACCGTACATCCAGTTTTGTATTGCCGCTGGGCGCAACGGTCAATATGGACGGGACTGCATTATATGAATGTGTCGCCGCTATGTTTATCGCGCAGGCTTACGGCCTGGAGTTAACGTTTGCAACGCAATTTACCATCGTATTGGTGGCGTTATTGACGTCCATCGGTGTGGCGGGCATTCCATCAGCAAGCCTGGTTGCTATTACGATTATTCTGGCGACGATTGGACTACCGGCAGAGGGTATAGGATTGATTCTCGCGGTTGACCGCATCCTCGACATGTGCCGAACTTCCGTTAACGTATTCAGTGATTCCTGTGGCGCGGTGATTATTGCCCGCTTACAAGGTGAAGAGAACATCCTGACGGATGGAAAAGAGAAGACCTGATTTTACACGGGGAACACGGGGAAAACCTTTTAAAAGTAAAAAATATTGTTAGCCACGGAGGTCACGGAGGAAAAGAGAGAAGGAATTTTAAACCAGGAAAGGATTTTCTCCGTGACCTCCGTGGTAAAATCGGTATTAATCTTCGTCTAACGACTCTGTCGTAATATTGTAACTACCATTCACATAGGTGATTCCGCCTGTGATCTCCAAAGCCAGATCAGAACACATAAATGCCGAGGCATTGCCGACTTCTACAGTATTCACATTGTGAGGGTAAGGGATGACGAGTGCTAAATGACTTGACGCACAGTCTGTAGGCGAAAAGTAAGCATGGCAATGAAAAAATATTGTTATACCCGGTACGAATCTGGAATCAATGTTTGGTCTGGGCGAGTATGTCAATTCATTGTATTTAATATAAAAAGATACGAATCAGATTTGACGAAAAAATAAAATTGAAATTTATATACAAATGTATATAATTAAGGAGGGGTATGGAAAAGCCTCTGGAATGGATTAGTTCGAGTAACAAGGATATAAGAAAATTTCCCAAAGAAGTCCGTATCGTCATGGGGTATGCATTGGATGTTGCGCAAAATGGCGGAAAAGCTGACAGCGTAAAACCACTGAAAGGCATTGTGACGGGCAGTGGTGTTCTGGAAGTTGTTGATGACTTTGATGGCGATACTTATCGCGGAGTTTATACGGTTCGTTTCGAAGAATTTATATATGTGCTGCATGCATTCAAGAAAAAATCGACTAAAGGTATCAATACACCGAAGCAAGAAATAGATTTAATAAAGGCGAGATATAAAGAGGCAGAAAGCAGGTACAAAGCGTATTTGAAGAAAGGTAACTAAAATGACAAAGAGTACAGAAAAAACCAGATCAGCAAAAAGCGATAGCAATGTGTTTGCAGACCTTGGGCTGGACAATCCCGATGAATTAAAACTCAAAAGTAAAATAGCGATGTCTATCAATACTATTATTAAATACCGGGGGCTGAAACAGGCTGAAGCTGCTGCTATCCTTGGAATCTCGCAACCTCAAGTATCATCATTAAAAAGAGGGAAACTTTATCGATTTTCGGTCGAAAAATTATTCAATATTCTTAATGCGCTTGATAGGGATGTTGAGATTATTATCAAGAAAAAACCCCGTTCACGTAACGCACGTATTAACGTAAAAGCGGCTTAAAATATATTGCTCGTATGCAGGGTGAGAAAAACATTCTGCCGGATGGAAAAGAGAAGACCTTATTAACCACGGAGGTCACGGAGAAAAATCTTTTTACTATAAAGTTCCTTCTCTCTTTTTTCTCCGTGACCTCCGTGGTAAAATTGGTCTTAATTGTCGTCTAACGACACCGTCGTAATATTGTAACCACCATCCACATAAGTAATTTCACCTGTAATGCCGGATGCCAGATCAGAACACAGAAACGCTGATGCGTTGCCGACTTCTTCAATATTAACATTGCGTCTCAGCGGGGCCATTTTCTCACCATAGCTGAGCAATTTACGGAAATCCTTTATACCTGCTGCTGCCAGAGTTTTTATCGGGCCGGCAGAGACACCATTAACACGAATACCCAATGGTCCCAGGCTGGCGGCCATATAACGTACGTTCGCTTCCAGGCTGGCTTTAGCCAGGCCCATCACATTATAGTTAGGGGCAACACGTACCGCGCCGAGATAACTTAACGTTAATAACGCCCCGTTACGGCCTTCCATCATTGGCTTGCCGGCTTTTGCCAGGGCAGCAAAACTATAAGAGCTTATGTCATGCGCAAGTTTGAAACCCTCGCGTGTGACATTGTCGAGGTAATCACCTTCCAGTTCTTCCCGGGGAGCAAACGCAACAGAATGAACGATAATGTCCAGTCCGTCCCATGATTTTTTCAAATGGGAGAATACCGCATTGATTTCATCGTCACTGCCGACATCACAGGGGCAGGTGATTGTTGAACCAAAACCTTCAGCCATTTTGACAACACGGTCTTTTAGCTTGTCATTTTGGTAAGTGAATGCTAATTCAGCACCTTCACGATGCATCGCTTCTGCAATGCCGTGAGCGATAGAGCGCTTGCTGGCGAGTCCAACGATAAGCGCGCGTTTTCCTGTTAAAAAGCCCATTGTTTAATTCCTGTGCATGTTTGTTAGTGAGGAGACAATCAACAGAAGAAGACTATTGAACATCCAGCGCTATTCTATCTTGAGACAGGCCATATTGTTAGTTTTTCTGCGTGGGTATTGTTCAATCAGGAATCAAATAATCCGTGATAGACTCTGACGCGTAACGCTATTGCATGTTTGTCAAAATAATGGCAGATTGTTTGCTGCTCTTAAGGGATGGTGGTTTGGTTTGCTGAATTTAAATAAAATATTTTCCGGAATCCTTATCCCATTTTGTCTGGCAACGTTTCTTTTTGCATGTGACAAAGATGCCTGGAACAATCCTTACCCCTTATCTGAACAACAAGCCAATTATCTTTATTCCTCGTTTTCAGAACGACCCAATCACCTGGATCCGGCACGGTCCTATTCGTCAAATGAAGTGGAATTTACCGGGCAGATATACGAGCCTCCACTTGAATACCATTATCTGAAGCGGCCCTATGAATTACAGCCCTTAACGGCAACCGAAATGCCGGTGGTAAAATATTTTGATAAAAACGACCAGGCTTTGGCCGAAGATGCACCTGTTGAGGATATTGCCTACAGTGTCTATGAGATAAAAATAAAACAAGGTGTGCGTTATCAACCCCACCCGGCATTTGCGAAAACAGCAGATGATCAATATCGTTATCATGAGCTGAGTAAAGCGGACATAGACAAGGTCAATAAATTGTCTGACTTTAAATATACCGGGACACGAGAATTGGTTGCCGCCGATTATGTCTATCAGATAAAACGCCTGGCCCATCCAAAGCTGCATTCACCCATTCTGGGTATGATGTCGGATTATATTGTGGGTTTGGGCGAGTATTCAAAAACCCTGGGCGCTGCTTACGACAAGCTGGCAGAGACGCATGGCGAGACTGCGTATCTGGACCTGAAGCAATATCCTCTGTTGGGCGCGGGGGTGGTGGACAAATATACTTACCGTATCAAGGTCAGTGGAAAGTACCCGCAATTACTTTATTGGCTGGCAATGCCATTTTTTGCGCCCATCCCCTATGAGGCGGATCTTTTTTATACGCAGCCAGGCATGCAAAAGAAAAATATCACACTGGATTGGTATCCGGTCGGAACCGGGCCGTACATGTTGACGGTTAATAACCCGAACCGGGAGATTGTGCTGGAACGCAATCCAAATTTTCATGGGCAGACTTACCCGCAAACAGGGGACCGGGGTGACGTTGAGGCAGGTTTGCTCGATGATGCCGGGGCCACATTACCTTTTATTGAAAAAGCCGTTTATAAACTCGAAAAGGAAGGCATTCCGTACTGGAACAAATTTTTACAAGGTTATTATGATACCTCGGGCATCAGTTCAGACAGTTTTGATCAGGCAGTGAAAGTGGGTTCGGGAGGTGAAGCACAACTTACCGATGAAATGCTGGATAAGAATATACGCCTGGTCACCAGTGTTGGCACATCTACTTATTATATTGGTTTTAATATGCTCGATCCGGTGGTAGGTGGTGACAGTGAACGCGCAAGAAAATTACGACAGGCCATCTCTATCGTAGTGGATTATGAAGAATATATATCCATTTTCCTGAATGGCCGTGGCATTTCGGCTCAAGGGCCGATCCCACCGGGCATTTTTGGTTACCGTGAGGGGGAAGAGGGCATAAACCCTTATGTTTATGGCTGGGTGAATGGTAGGCCAAAACGCAAATCCATCGACTATGCCAAACAATTATTAAATGAAGCCGGGTATCAGAACAGTATTGATCCACAAACCGGTCAGCTCCTGATACTTTATTTTGATACACCCCTTAGTAGTGGGCCTGGTAGCAAGGCCTATCTGGACTGGATGCGTAAACAGTTCAAAAAACTGGATATTCAATTGGTATTTCGTAATACCGATTACAATCGGTTTCAGGAAAAAATGCTCAAGGGTAGTGCGCAGATATTCCGCTGGGGATGGAACGCAGATTATCCTGACCCGGAAAATTTTCTGTTTTTGTTATATGGGCCAAACGGCAAAGCAAATTATAAAGGTGAAAATGCATCAAATTATCAAAGCGGGGCATTTGATGTCTTGTTTGAAAAAATGAAAAACATGGACAATGGTCCTGAACGTCAAATGATCATTGACGAGATGGTGAGTACGGTCAGGCACGACTCGCCCTGGATCTGGGGATTGCACCCGAAACAGTTTGGCTTGTACCACGACTGGTATCGCAATGCCAAGCCGAACCTGATGGCGAATAATACACTAAAATATAAGCGTGTTGACGAGATGGCACGCGAGAAAAAACGTGAGCAATGGAACAAACCGGTCATCTGGCCGATTATCTTGCTTATTGTGGTATTTATTGCGGGTACGATTCCGGCGGTAAGCGCCTTTCGCAGAAAAGAGAGAATGGCCGCACGATGATTGCATATATCTTTAGAAGAATATTGTATGGCATCCCGATTCTGATTGGTGTGAACCTGATTACCTTTGTGTTGTTTTTTGTTGTCAATAGTCCGGACAACATGGCACGCATGCACCTGGGTATGAAACGTGTCACACCCGAAGCGATCGAAATATGGAAGCAGGATCACGGATATGACAAACCGTTGGTGTTTAACAGCCAGGCGAAAGGGATGGAGAAGGCCACTGAAACCATTTTTTTCCAACATTCAGTGCGACTGTTCGTTTTTGACTTTGGTATTGCAGACAACGGGCGGGACATCGGTTATGACATCAGCCAACGCATGTGGCCCAGTCTGGCGATCGCGTTACCGACTTTCATGATCGGTCTGCTGGTGTATATTACTTTTGCATTGTTGATGGCTTTTTTCCGGGCTACTTATGTTGATCTATGGGGTGTTATTTTATGTGTCGTTCTGATGTCGATATCAGGCCTGTTTTATATTATTGGTGGCCAATATTTGATAAGCAAGGTTTTGCACCTGATACCGATTTCCGGCTATGACGTCGGTGTGAATGCAATCAAGTTTGTAGTGTTGCCAGTTATTATCGGCGTAATCGGCAGTATCGGCGCCAGTTCGCGCTGGTATCGCACCATTTTTCTCGAAGAAATTGGCCGCGATTATGTACGCACGGCACGTTCCAAAGGTTTGTCTGAAACGCGTGTGCTATTTCAGCATGTATTAAAAAATGGCATGGTGCCTATATTGACTGGCGTTGTGGTGGCGATTCCGCTTTTGTTTATCGGTAGCCTGATAACAGAGTCTTTTTTCGGTATCCCCGGCCTGGGAAGTTATACCATCGATGCGATTGCTTCTCAGGATTTTGCGATTGTACGCGCCATGGTATTTTTAGGGTCCGTTTTATATATCGCCGGTCTGATTCTGACGGATATTTCCTATACGCTTGTTGATCCAAGAATAAGGTTAAATTGATGCCGGTCACTGTCTTGTCAAGAAATAAAAACGTGGCCTGGGCGCTGATGGGGCTGGTTGCAGTTTTTATATTGGCACTTGTGGGTGAGAACGTATTTTCTGTCAGATTGGTGTTGATGTGGACCGATTCACTGATCTTTTTATTATTCGCTTTGATTTTGTTGTTTATGGCCTATGCCAGCCAACATGAACATTTATCTACACCCTGGCGTCAGGTACGACGACGAAAATTGGGCATGATATCGGTGATTGTCCTGTTGGCTTATGTTGTGATTGGCCTGACAGATTCAATTCATTTTAATTATGCGGTAAAGGGTGGTGCTGCTGATAGTGATAGGTCGGCGATGAAATATTCAGGCGAAATTGTCAGTGTATTTGATGTGATTATGGATCCGGTGACGCAGCGCATTGAGAAAACCTATTCCGCGCCTTTTGCCACGCGAGCATTTGTAAAAGAGAATATAGAGATGGCCGATGGCAGCGTCACGCGAGGTTTTCCAAAGCTGAAATACGGTGGTGCACATTTAAAAGACGATAAAGACCGTGTAACCGATATTTCCAGTAAAGCAGTAGTGGGTGCACTATATGGGTTATTGTTGACTGCTATTCTGGCGGCCGCACTTATTTCTGTTCTCGCAATCAGTCAAAAGAAAACGTTCTCGCAAATCCTGCGAAATATCGTCAACAAGGAAACAGAAACACCCTGGCACTATGTGATTCTAACGGTTGCCGTGCTTTGTATTCTGATGATGGCGAGCGTGCAATTAGCGACCAGCTATCATATCTTTGGTACCGATAAAGTGGGCCAGGATGTATTTTATCAAACTCTGAAAAGTATCCGCACCGGACTGGTGATCGGCACATTGACGACACTCATTATGCTGCCATTTGCCGTGTTGTTTGGCATCATGGCTGGCTATTTTCGAGGCTGGGTGGATGATGTTATCCAGTACACCTACACAACGTTAAATTCAATTCCGGGAATCCTATTAATTGCGGCTTCAATATTGTTGTTGCAGGTTTATATGGCGCAAAATGAACACCTGTTTAATTCCATACTGGAACGTAACGACCTGCGTTTGTTATTTTTGTGCATGATACTGGGTATTACCAGCTGGACAGGTCTGTGCCGTATGTTGCGTGGTGAAACCTTAAAATTGTGGGAGATGGATTATATTCAGTCCGCGACCGCATTGGGTGTTAACAGGATGGTCATTATCGTCAGACATATCCTGCCTAATGTCATGCATATCGTTTTAATCGCGATTGTGCTGGATTTTAGCGGCCTGGTGCTTGCAGAAGCAGTTTTGTCCTATGTCGGTATTGGTGTTGATCCGGGTATGAACAGTTGGGGCAATATGATTAACCAGGCGCGTTTGGAAATGGCGCGTGATCCGATGGTGTGGTGGTCATTAATTGCGGCTTTTATATTTATGTTTATTCTGGTATTGGCCGCAAATATGTTTTCAGATGCGGTACGCGATGCTTATGACCCAAGGCTCAGAGAGAAGAGTTAAGCTATTAATGGATAAAAACAACAAATCATGAGTGATATCCTGCTAAGTGTTGAAAATCTGCAAACCCATTTTGGCTCGGGGGAGCAAACCGTGCGTGCGGTTGATAATGTCAGTTTCGAGATTAAAAAGGGCGAGACCTTTGCGTTACTGGGCGAATCCGGTTGCGGCAAGTCCATGACCTCAATGTCGATTATGCGTCTGGTACCGGAACCGGCAGGGCGCGTCGTCTCCGGGTCGGTGAAACTGGAGGGTCAGGATTTACTTTCCTTGCCCGAAGTGGCCATGCGTAAAATACGCGGTGGTCGTATTGCGATGATTTTTCAGGAGCCGATGACCAGCCTGAACCCGGTGATGACCGTCGGCAAACAAATAGAGGAAAGTGTTGAAATTCATCAGGGACTAAAAGGGGCGGCGGCAAGAAAAAAAGTATTGGAACTTCTCGATGCGGTTGGTATACCGGACAGCAAAAATCGATACAGTGAATACCCTCATCAACTTTCCGGTGGCATGAAACAACGTATTATGATTGCCATTGCATTGGCGGGCGATCCGGAGTTGTTAATCGCCGATGAGCCCACTACCGCGTTGGACGTCACCATTCAGGCACAGGTGCTTGAGTTATTGAGTGACATCCAGAAAAAAACGGGCATGGCAATATTATTAATCACGCATGACCTGGGTATTGTTTCTGATCTTGTCGACCATGTGGCCGTCATGTATGCAGGGCAAATCGTGGAAATAGCACCGCGCGAAGAATTTTTTGCCGACCCCAAACACCCCTATACCAAAAAATTGTTTGAATCGGTACCGACCATGGGTAAACGCGGTGAAAAGTTGGCAATTATTCGCGGCACTGTGCCGTCATTGTCGCAGGTCTTTATCGGCTGTCGTTTTGAACCGCGCTGTGATTTTTCGATTGATGCCTGTAAAGAGTCTATACCAAACTGGACCGGTTTGAATGACCGTAGCGTGCGTTGTCATCTTGAAGATAAAAAATACGCCGGGAAAAAATCAATATTAAGTGAAATGAATGGTGTTGCCGGGTTGGTGTCAAAAAAATCTACAAGTAATACAGATCAAGTGACAGAAACAGACATTTCCCGGCATGACAATAATCTTCACGCGCAGGACATAAAAGTTTATTTCCCGATACATAAAGGATTTTTCAAGCGTGTTGTCGGGCATGTCAAAGCGGTTGATGGTGTTTCGCTGGAAATAAGACCGGGCCGTACGCTGGCCCTGGTAGGAGAGTCCGGTTGTGGTAAAACGACCGTTGCAAAAAGCATATTGCAACTTATCAAACCGACTGCGGGCAGTGTGGAATTTGATGGTAAGGAATTGACTACTTTGTCCCGTGCCGATCTGCGTGCGTATCGCAGTGATATACAAATCATATTCCAGGATCCGTATTCTTCCATGAATCCACGTATGATGGTGCGTAACATTATCTCGGAAGGCATGGTGGCACAAAATATCCTGCCTGACCCTGATGCGCGTGAAAAAAGAATTGATGAATTGTTAAAACAGGTAGGATTGTCACCGGACCTGAAGCACCGTTACCCGCATGAGTTTTCGGGAGGCCAAAGACAACGTATTTGTATCGCACGCGCCCTGGCAGTGAACCCGAAGCTCATTATTTGCGATGAACCGACCAGTGCGCTGGATGTATCAGTACAGGCGCAAATACTGAATCTATTAAAACAACTCCAGACTGATCTGGGCATGTCGTATTTATTCATAACACATAACATATCAGTCGTTGAATATCTGGCAGATGAAGTGGCCGTCATGTATCTAGGTCGGATTGTCGAGCAGGGGACAGTCGAAGCGGTATTAACCGAGCCGAAGCATCCTTATACCAGGGCCCTGTTGTCAGCAGTACCTAAAATAGACAAGACAACCCGCAAGGAAATAATAAAACTGGAAGGTGAATTACCATCACCGTCTGATCCACCGCAGGGCTGTCATTTTCATCCACGATGTGCCCACGCAAAGGATGAATGCCGACAAAGCTATCCTGCCAGGGCAGATATCAGCGAGCATCAGTGGGTAAGGTGTTTTTTGTATTAGTTATTATTGATCCGCCAGGGTGCCAACACGAGCCATTCAATAAACTTACTGTAATACCTTAACTCAGCCCCGTCATTCCGGCGCATGCCGGAATCCAGGCTACCACTAAACCCTCTTAATCCACATTCCTCGCATTACGCATAAACTTCATCGATATTTATCGCATTACATTGCCTTTGTTACCATTTCTGGATTCCGGTATGCACCGGAATGACGTGGTTACAAATACCCCGCACCAATTTGATAGAGCGCAGCACTAAAAAGGTGCTAAATCCCTAGTATTTAATTTGAAAAAATCATTTCAAAAACCAAAAAATTTAATGATAACAGTAGGGTAGGGGGTAATCATCTGTCTGGCACTATTATTGCTATTGCTCGAGTGTAGATATAAACACATTTAGAAATCGCTCTTAAATGATTCACACGTATTAATTTAAGTTTTACAGAGGAAATAATATGGCATATTTAGTCCCTTCGGAGTTTGTTACCAAGATGGTGGATGCAGGTGAATCCAAAGTTTTCATGTCAACCAGAGATACGTTGATTCGATCTTATATGGCAGGCGCTATTCTCGCATTAGCGGCTGTATTTGCGATAACCGTCGCGGTTCAGACGGGGTCCCCACTTATTGGTGCCATACTCTTCCCTGTTGGGTTTTCCATGCTGTATTTGATGGGCTTCGATCTACTGACCGGAGTGTTTGTTTTAACACCACTGGCATTGATTGATAAACGTCCGGGGGTAACACTTGCTGGTGTATTAAGGAACTGGGGATTGGTCTTCACTGGTAACTTATTCGGTGCATTAACGGTGGCTTTTATGATGGCGATTATTTTCACCTACGGTTTTTCTGTAGAACCCAATGCAGTAGGCCAAAAGATTGCGGGGATTGGTGAAGCGCGTACGCTAGGTTATGCAGAACATGGTGCAGCAGGCATGCTTACTCTCTTCATCAGAGGTATGTTGTGTAACTGGATGGTTTCTTTGGGTGTGGTTGGTGCGATGATTTCTACCACGGTGAGCGGTAAAGTTATCGCAATGTGGATGCCTATCATGCTCTTTTTTGCGATGGCCTTCGAGCATTCTGTCGTAAACATGTTCCTGTTCCCATCAGCCATGATATTGGGGGGTGATTTCTCGGTTATGGATTACCTCATCTGGAATGAAATTCCTACTGTTCTGGGTAACCTGGTAGGTGGGTTGGCCTTTACTGGATTGACTTTATATAGCACGCATATAAAAACAGCACCTAAACGTGCAATATAATTAATCGACATTGAAATGTTTAGAGTCTCAGCCCTATGAATCGCTGAGACTCTTTAATAATCAGCGTTCAGCACTTAAAGGATCTTTCCATGACACGCAACGAAGTTACCGAATTGATCATCACGCACAAGCTGCGTAAGAAAATGACATGGTCTCAACTGGCAGAAGCGACGGGCCTGAGCAAGGAGTGGACAACAGCTGCCTTGCTAGGACAGATGACACTTTCCGCCGAACAGGCTACCAGGGTGGGTGCCATGCTGGAATTACCTGACGAGGCGATTGAACAACTTCAAGTCGTTCCTTACAAGGGGTCTCTCCCCACTTCCGTGCCGACCGACCCGCTGATTTACCGTTTTTACGAGCTGGTCAACGTCTATGGCACCACCTTCAAAGCACTGATCCACGAAGAGTTCGGTGACGGCATTATGAGCGCCATCGATTTCAACATGGATATTCAGCGCGAACCTGACCCCAAGGGAGACCGCGTCAAGATCGTGATGAGCGGAAAATTTCTTCCCTACAAGAGTTACTGAAATATTTATTATCCATTAACACGCCTTTAATTAATCGACAGTAAAATAATCGAGTTTCAGCTACTAAGAGTGGCTGAAGTTTCTCAGGTATAAAGAAATGTCCCATCACTTAAAAATATCTGTAGGACAATATTCTGACAAAGGACGCAAGGAAATCAATCAGGATTTTCATGGTGTTTATATCCCGAAAGAACCACTTCTGAGTTCAAAAGGAATTGCTGTTGCGCTGGCCGACGGGATCAGTAGTAGTGACGTAAGCCAAATTGCCAGCAAAGCCACTGTTACAGGATTTTTAGAGGATTATTTTTGCACCTCAGAAACCTGGTCTGTAAAGAAGTCGGCACAACGCGTATTGATAGCAACCAACTCCTGGTTACATTCACAGACCCGGCAGAGTCAGCACCGTTATAATATGGACAAAGGTTATGTATGCACCCTAAGCGCCATCGTTATCAAATCTACAACGGTGCATATTCTTCACGTGGGCGATTCACGTATCTACCGATTGCGTGGCAATACGCTAGAGCAGTTGACCAAAGATCATCGAATTTGGATTTCCTCGGATAAAAGCTACCTGGGCCGGGCTTTGGGTATGAACCAGGAACTTGAAATTGATTATCAAGCGTTGCCAGTGGACAAGGGCGATGTATTTTTGTTAGCGACAGACGGTGTTTATGAATATGCCAAATCTGATTTCATAATCAATGCGATCAATGAGAATGACCTGGATATAGCGGCGAAAGCTATCGTTGACGAAGCCTATGAGCAAGGTAGCACGGATAACCTCACTGCTCAGATTATAAAAGTTGATGAATTACCAAGTCAGGATGTTAAAGAGATTTACCAGAAAATAACCGAGTTACCTTTTCCGCCGATATTAGACGCAAGAACGATTTTTGATGGCTACCAGATAATCAGGGAGGTGCATGCCTCCAGCCGCAGTCATATTTACCTGGCAGTTGATGAGGAAACAAGTACTCAGGTCATCATAAAAACCCCCTCAATAGACCTTCGTGATGATCCGGCCTACCTTGAACGATTTCTAATGGAAGAGTGGATCGCGCGGCGCATAAACAGTGCGCATGTACTAAAACCGCGCATGCTGACCCGTAAACGTAACTATCTCTATATCGTTACCGAATTTATTGATGGCCAAACATTAACTCAGTGGATGATAGACCAACCAAAACCAGACGTAGAAACAGTGCGTGGAATCATTGAACAAATTGCCAAAGGATTGTTCGCTTTTCACCGGATGGAAATGTTACATCAGGATCTGAGACCAGAAAATATCATGATTGACAGCACTGGCACGGTGAAGATCATTGATTTTGGTTCCACAAGAGTGGCAGGCATTATGGAAATGACAACAGATATTGAGCAAAATAACCTGCTAGGGACGGCACAATATAGCGCACCAGAATATTTTCTGGGAGAAAGTGGTTCATCACGTTCGGACATATTTTCTTTGGGTGTTATTGCTTACCAGATGTTGACAGGCAGATTACCTTATGGCACTCAAGTAGCAAAATGCAAAACAAAAGCTGCGCAAAATAAACTAACATATGACTCTGTACTTGATGATGATCGTGAGATCCCGGTCTGGATCGATGAGGCAATCAGAAAGGCTGTGCATCCAAACCCCTATAAACGATACGAAGAATTATCCGAGTTTCTTTTTGACCTGCGCCATCCGAACAAAGAGTTTCTAAATAAGATCCGTCCACCATTAATGGAGCGTAGCCCAGTGTTTTTCTGGAAAAGCGTTTCTTTTATTCTAGCGGTTATCATTGCAATATTATTATTTAAGTAATGTATGGTAAACGGAGTTCTTAATTCCCTCGTTATTTTCTAATATACGATACACATCTATTCCGTCATTCCGGCGTATGCCAGAATCCATGCTACCACTGAACCCTCTAAAGCCACATTCCTGGCACTATGCATAAACTTCATCAATGTTTGTCGAGCTACATTTCACTGGCCACCATCTCTGGATTCCGGCATGCGCCGGAATGACGGGGTGTAAGATAAGTAAATTAATATTCAGTGTAAGTTCCCCGTAATTTTCTTCAGGTAGTATTTTCATAATCCTGTTAATCAGGAATGTGAATATTCACATTATTACTATAAGAGTGTATCCAGGTTCAATGATCTTTATATCAAAGAGGACTTTATGATGGCCAGAGAAATGTCTGTTGCACCAAAGGAAAGAATTAATATCGTTTACAAATCCATATCCGGTGATGCTAAAGAAGAAGTTGAGCTACCTTTAAAGCTGTTAGTGACGGGAGATTTTACAGGTCGGGAAGATGATACCCCTGTTGATGACAGAAATGTTGTCAGTGTCGACAAAACAAACCTTAATGATGTTATGAAAGCTTGCGATGTAAATGCAACATTTACAGTAAAAGACACGTTAACGGATAGCGCTGATGAGATCCCGGTTAATTTGAAGTTTGAAAAGTTTAGAGACTTTGAGCCCGAAAATGTTGTCCGACAAATACCGGAATTAAGGAAGCTGCTTGAGTTACGTGAGGCACTGACGACCTTAAAAGGCCCCATGGGAAATGTACCGGCATTCAGGAAGTTACTTCAGTCAATTATATCTGATAAAGCCTCTCGTGAAACGCTGATGAATGAACTGAAACTATTGGATAACAATAGCCGGATTGAGATTGAATAAACAGAAGATTACGTTGATCGTGAATATTAATCCGCGATAAGGAGATTTTAAATGACTCTTGATGTGAATAAAGCAGTAGTTGATTTACAAAGCCCCGTACTTGAAGGGGTGCTACTTGATCAGATTATGAAAGAAACCCGGATACCGCCTGATGATGAATCTTATGATATTGCGAAAAGGGGTGTCGAAGTTTTCCTGTCAGAAATTATCAAAAACTCGCGGTACGAACAACGTGTTGAGAAGGCCCTGGTTGATCAGGTCATTGCCGAAATTGACCAGAAACTGGGCGAACAGCTGGATGAAGTATTGCATCACGAACAGTTTCAGGAACTGGAATCTGCATGGCGTGGACTGAAGATGTTAGTGAAGCGAACAAATTATCGGGAGAACATCGAAATTGCGATGTTGAACGTGTCACGCCAATCACTGGAAGATGATTTTATGGATAATCCTGATCTCACTTTGTCAGGACTATATAAACATGTGTATACCGCGGAATATGGACAATTTGGTGGTAAACCGGTCGGGGGTATTATCGGCAATTATTATCTGGGACCCGGTGCGCATGATATTAAACTGCTACAGAATATTGCAGCTGTCGCCAACATGTCACACGCGCCTTTTATTACCGCTGCAGGGCCGGGGTTTCTGGGCATTGATTCATTTGACGAGTTGCCCGGTTTGAAGGATATAAAAGCGATATTTGAAGGGCCGCGTTACGCCAAATGGCGGTCTTTCCGGGAAACAGATGATGCCCGGAATATTGGTCTTACTCTGCCACGTTTTCTGTTACGAACACCTTATAGCAAGGAAAATAATCCTGTCAGGGCGTTTGATTATGAGGAAAATGTGACAGCATCACATCGCAGTTATCTCTGGGGAAATGCGGCTTTTGCTTTTGCAACACGATTAACGGAGAGTTTTGCCCATTATCGCTGGTGTCCGAACATAGTTGGGCCACAAAGCGGCGGAATAGTCGAAGATTTACCTTTGCACTATTTTGAATCCATGGGTGAAATTCAAAGCAAAATGCCTGTTGAAGCGCTGGTGTCAGATAGACGCGAATTTGAACTGGCTGAAGAAGGCTTTATCCCACTCACTGTACGCAAAGGCAGTGACAATGCAGCATTCTTTTCCGCAAACTCAGTACAAAAACCGCGTTATTTCGGCAACAACAAAGAAGGCAAGGAAGCTGAACTCAATTACAAACTGGGGACCCAGCTTCCTTACCTGTTTATTGTGACGCGTCTGGCCCATTACATCAAAGTGCTACAACGTGAACAACTGGGTAGCTGGAAAAGTAAATCAGAAATGGAAAAAGAGTTAAATAACTGGCTACGTCAATATATCTCTGACCAGGAAAACCCACCTGCAGCAGTCCGTAGTCGACGACCGCTTAAAGCGGCACAAATAATGGTGTCAGATGTTGATGGTGACCCAGGTTGGTATGCTGTTTCTCTTAATGTGGTGCCGCATTTTAAATATATGGGGGCCAATTTCACGCTGTCGTTGAAAGGACGTCTTGATAAGGGCACATCTGATTCGTAATAACCGAAGGGAGCTTATCATGGGATATGAACGTAGTCTGGTAGGACGAATAACACATTCCGACAAAAAGAGTGATTATAGTACCCGGTTGGATGAAGCTGCACTTGTAGATTCAGTGCTTGAGCATTTGCAAAAACTGCTTAATGTCAGGCAGGGAAGTGTGGAAATGTTGCACGATTATGGTTTGCCAGACTTCAATGATCTGTCACACAAATTTCCATATGCCATAAATGAGATACAACGGATGATCAGGGACTGCATAAGAAAGTATGAGCCACGTTTAACGCAGATCAGGGTGACGCATGTGCAGGATGAAGATGATCCGCTAAGTTTGCGTTATGACATTACAGCTCGTCTTGAGATGGATGACAGGAAAACAAACATCTGGTTTGAAACCATTCTGGATGCGGCCGGCAAGGTTTCGATAAGAGGATAAACAATTTGTCATTCGAGCAATATTATCAGGATGAGCTGGCATATCTACGGGAAATGGGTGCGGAATTTGCCGATGCTTATCCTAAACTGGCACCGTTCCTGGCGCAAAAAGGTCAGGACCCGGACGTTGAAAGGTTACTCGAAGGTTTTGCTTTTATGTCAGGTAAAATTCGTCAGAAACTGGATGATGAATTACCTGAGCTTACTCATAATTTGCATACACTGTTATGGCCAAATTATTTAAGACCGATACCGGCAATGTCAATTTTGCAATTTTCATCAGTAAATAATGCGGTTACAGGGAAGAAATGTATTAAAAAAGGCGTAGAGGTGGATTCTGTTCCGGTTGATGGCACAGTGTGTCATTTTCGTACCTGTTACGATGTTAATCTTTACCCTATGTCTGTATCCGGTATTTCCCTGAATGACCGGGGTTCAACGTCTGAAATAAAAATAAGATTCAAGCTGGATTCCGGTGTCAATTTCATGCAGTTAAAACTGGACTCACTCAGACTGTTTTTATACGGTGATATGAAATCCAGTTTTACCTTGTATCAGTATTTATTCCGTTATCTGGCTAATATCAAGGTCAACCCATTGTCCGATGCTGGCGTTCCAGTTACCGGGCAGGGTTTCAGCCTGAATGCTGATTCGGTTTCGCCTGTCGGTTTTTCGGATGATGAAGCCTTGTTTCCTTATCCGCAAAATGCGTTCACAGGATTTCGGCTATTGCAGGACTATTTTAGTTTGCCGCACAAATATCTGTTCATTGATATTAATGATCTTGATGCGCTTAGCTGTTTTGATGACACCAATGAATTCGAAATTGCATTAGAATTTAACCGACGTTTGGATGAATTTGTACGAATAAATGACAGTAGTTTTCTGTTGAATTGTACTCCAATCGTTAACTTGTTCCCCATGGATGCTGACCCTGTACGTTTGCATCATGAAAAATCGGAATATAATGTGCGACCTTCAGCGCTGGAACAATCTCATTATGAGAATTATTCAATAAACAGTGTCACAGGCTGGAAATATGGTGGCCGGGAAAAAGTTCAATACAAGGCTTTCGTATCCTTTGACAACAGTATTGATGTTGATAAGAGGAAATTTAATTATTATCAAATCAGAGTCAAACCCTCAGTTGTGGGTCAAGGCACAGATACTTATATATCATTTATATCACCTGGCAACGAAGAAGACTTCGATATGCAGCCGTCAACAGCCTCACTGGAGATGACCTGTACCAACAGAGCGTTGCCTGAGAAACTCAAAGCAGGTGATATTAATGTTGCAACCGGTACTTCACCAGAATTTACAACGTTTAAGAATATATTCCCCGCCACGCCTTCTACTCCCGCGCCCATCAAAAAAGACCTGCATTGGCAGCTTATATCCAACATGTCATTAAATTATCAATCGCTGGCGGATATAAATGCATTACGGGTGACACTGTCTGCTTATAATTTTCAGGCTAATTTTAACCGACAAGCAGCCAGAGCTCATGAGTTGAAAATGCAGGGTCTGGTATCCATTCGTCAGGAACCTTGCACCATTCTGATCAAGGGCCTGCCAGTGAGGGGAAACAAAACAATACTCGAGATGAAAAGTGGAAAATTTTCCAGCGAAGGTGAAATGTTTTTATTTACCAGTGTATTAAGTGAGTTTCTGTCAATGTACGCCAGCATAAATTCATTCAGTCAACTTGTCATCATAGATCAGGACATGGGTGAGGAGTATCAATGGCCGATAAAAGCAGGACTGCAAGCATAAATACAGAAAAAGTATTCAAGCGGCCAGGTCAGGCTGTGCCGTTCTTTCAGGCTGTTCAGGTGTTGTTAAAATCAGCGCCTGCTGCGGTCACACCGGGCAGCAGGGGGCCAATAGCAGAAGAACATATTATTTTCCGTTCAAACGCCAGCCTGGCGTTCCCGGTCAGGGAAGTAGAAGAAATTGAATACGATAATGACACGGTCAGTCATATTCCACGGGTAAAAATGTCAGTAAATTTACTGGGACTTTATGGTCCATCATCACCATTGCCTGACCATTATACGGAAGAAATACTGTTCAATGGTAAGGAAGATTCTGATAGTCGCCGGTTTCTGGATATTTTCAACCATCGTTACATTTCTTTCCTCTATCGTTGTTGGGAGAAATATCGTTACCCATTGCAGTACAAGGAAGGTGCAACAGACAACTATTCGCGATGGGTACTTTCATTAATAGGGATGGGGTCCCCGGATTTACGTAAAAATAGCACTTTGGATTGGGCGCGATTACTTCCCCTTACAGGTTTGCTTGGTCTGCGCATTGGATCTGCAATGATCTTAAAGCAGGTCATATCATCCTACTTCGGTCTCTGTGCTGTTTCAATTGAACAGAATGTCACTAACAAAACAAGCATTCATGCAGAACAGTTAAACCGCCTGGGTGTTAACAATAACAACCTGGGTATGAGTACAACGTTGGGAGAAACGATAAATGAATGTGCCAGTAAGTTTAGGGTATGTATTGGGCCTGTAAGCTTGCAGCTCTATAAATCATTTTTACCAGGTGGCCCGTCATACAAGGCATTGCACGAGCTAGTGGCCTTAACGATACGGACACCATTACAGTTTGATATTAAATTGATACTTGATCCATCTGACATGCCGGTTTGTGTGCTGTCAGGAAATGCAACGGTTCAATTAGGAATATCAAGCTGGGTTGGGAATCCTTCTGACAAGGAAGTAAGCGTTTTGTCAGACTGATCGAAATATAATAATCGTTATTTATCAGGAGAATCGATATGGCAAGTCCAGCATTTGTAAAGATTGAGGGCAGCAATCAGGGATTGATTACGGCAGGAGCATGTAGCCCGGAAAGCGTTGGTAATATGGCGGTCGATGATCATGTGGATGAAAGTCGGGTGCTTCAGGTGAATCACAATGTCTTTATTCCAAAAGACCCACATAGTGGAATGGCAACCGGGCAGCGAGTGCATGAAGCAATAGAATTGACAAAGATGACAGACAAATCCACACCACTGCTTTATAACGCATTATCAACAAATGAAGTACTGGAAAAAGTGGAAATAAAATATTACCGTCCCTCTGCAACCGGGTCTCTTGAACACTATATGACAACTACATTAGGCCAGGCACAAATAGCTGGCATCCGTCACTGCTTACCTGACGTGCTGGATAAAAGTAAATCTCATTATAATCAAAGCGAGGTTGTTGTTATTTCGTATGCAAAAATAGTAATCGACCATGTTGTTGGTGGAACAACATTCGAGGATACCTTCAGGGAAGTGGGTGTATAGAAAAGACTTAAGGCATTTTTACGGATTGTTTTTATGTCAAAACTACCGGGAAACATGGAATATTTTACATTTAGAATTGAAGGACTGAGCGATACGCTCAGAGTCGTCAATCTGCATGGAACAGAGAGTATTTCCAGCCTGTATCACTTTCAACTCGAGTTAATAAGTGAAAATGCCGAGTTGGACTTTGATCAGGTCATCGGAAAGCCCGGCTTAATAACATTCCATAATAATGACAGTGAAGTTGATCGATATATACATGGAATGGTCAATCGTTTTAGTCAGTCACGACAGGGACGGCGATT
>JAUWSG010000177.1 GCA_030610155.1 Gammaproteobacteria bacterium | reverse complement strand
TTTACAGGTCTCCGGTAACACTTTTGAGCATAACGACATGCAAATTGTAGTCATTGACCGCTTTTAAATAATCACTGTGTGCCAGAACATATCCCTGAAATGCACCCATTACCCTGTCTGACGTTTCCAGGCCGGCTTCGAAGTCCGCATAACTGCTGATCATCCAGCGTCTGCCTGCGCGGCTGCCCTTGGCAAGTTCTTCAACCATGATGTAGTGAGACTGGACCAGTTCATATTGTTTAGCCACCTGGAAAGGAATACCTTGTTTTGCGAAAGAGTTTTTTTCCACCAGGGCATCGAGTTCAGCCTGTGCCTGCTGGACTTGTGCAGGATGACGGCCGCTTTCCAGATCCCATTTAAAACCGATGATGGGTGTGGCGACCCTATGGTTAAACGGGTCTGTAATAAACGGATTATTTTGGGCTGTGCGTGCGGGTGTTTTCGCCCAGGATCCGACGACGCCGGCATAAAGGTTCGGTTTGTTCTCTGATTTTTTCGCTTTTACCAGGCTG
Source organism: Gammaproteobacteria bacterium (assembly GCA_030610155.1). Taxonomy (GTDB): domain Bacteria; phylum Pseudomonadota; class Gammaproteobacteria; order SG8-11; family SG8-11; genus JAADIM01. Next base: position 5,742 of record JAUWSG010000177.1, on the reverse strand, counting down.
CGTCTTGCGTTCAGGCCGGCGGTTAACTGTAACATCTCGGGTCGCTTGGCAAGCGCCCGGGCTTGCAATTTATTAAGGGATTCCTTGGGGAGATCAACGGGCACAATTTTTTTGTCAGCCAGTTCAAGTTTTTTGTCCTGCCCGATACCTGTCAATACCTTTAGTCCTGTGAGTGCGATGTTTTCAAGTCCCTGTGCTTCCGCCTGGTAACGTTTGATCAGTGCTACGCCGGTTTGCAAGGCAAACATGTCAGACTGTTTGGTATTACCGTTGCCTTCATTTAACCAGTTCTCGACAAGTTTGATTGCCTTATTCAGTCGATTTTTAACGTCCTCAAGTAACAGACGGGAGTCGCGTGCAGTTAGATAACCATAATAGGCGCGATTGACGTCGAAGTTTATTTTTGCCTGTTCCAGCTTGATGTCATTTTTTTTAACTTCAACATTTTGTTTTGCGGCTGCGGAATAATGTTCTATTTTGCCATAGGTGTTTAAAGGTTTAATTATAGAGAAGCGGGCCACGTACCAGGGTGCAATGCCTTCCCACTCGTGAACATCGGAGCGGGAAATGGAATTTCCATTACTGTCAGTGGTAAGTAGATCGCCGGTTTTTCTTGGGGCCAATCCCACAAAGGTATTTACGTCGTAAATTACCCCGTCAGCATTGTTTGCTTCCTGTTCCACTGCGCGTGCAACTTTAACCAGTTGTTCACGTTCTCTTATGCGGGGGTCGGCTTTTAAAGCGCGTTCAACGGCTTGCTCCAGGCTAAGTGTTTCAGCCTGGGAAGTGGGGGCCCATAAAAGAAGAATTAATGTGAAAATGAAAACGGCTTTCATTGTTTTTCCTCAGAGGCCTTGTCAAATACGAACTGGCCAATAAGATTTTCAAGGATCATGGCAGATTGTGTGAGTTGCAATTCATCGTCCTGTTTTAAATAATTTTCGTCGCCGCCTGCTTCCAGGCCAATGTATTGTTCTCCCAGTAACCCGGATGTAAAAATGCTTGCGGAAGTGTCTGCGGGCATTTTGTTATATCTGGTATTGATGCTCATTGTAACAACGGCTTCATAATTTATGTTGTCAAAGTTGATTTTTGCGACCCGCCCTACTATAACACCGGCCATTTTTATCGGCGATCTGACTTTCAGTCCACCAATATTTTCAAAGCTGGCCGTAATTTCATAACCATCATCATCTGTAAATGAGCTTAGATTACTTACTTTCATCGCCAGCATGAATAATGCAGCAAAGCCTAATGCAATAAAAATCCCAACCCAGATTTGAACGGTTTTTGATTGCATCATTTTCAGGTCCTTGTCACACGATCGAGCGTTATGTTGTTGTGAATAACGGGTATTAATAACATATTAAACATCAGTAAACATTAAAGCAGTTAAAATAAAATCCAGTCCGAGTATGGCCAGTGCAGAGTGCACAACGGTACGCGTCGTCGCCATGCTGACACCTTCAGATGTGGGGGTCGTATCGTAGCCTTCAAAGACTGCAATCCAGGTGACGACGGCGCCAAACACAATACTTTTGATCACACCATTAAGGATATCCTCTTGCAAATCCACTTTTGCCTGCATTTGTGACCAGAATGCACCTTCGTCAACACCTAATAGACCGCTGCCAACAAGATAACCGCCTATAACGCCGACTGCACTGAACATAGCGGTCAATAAGGGCAGGGATATAATGCCAGCTATATAACGTGGTGTAATGATTCGACGTATTGGGTCAACTGCCATCATCTCCATACCGGAAAGTTGTTCGGTTGATTTCATCAAGCCTATTTCTGCTGTCAGTGCTGAGCCTGCTCGCCCGGCAAACAACAGTGCGGCGACGACCGGTCCCAGCTCCCTGACCAGTGACAATGCCACCATGACCCCCAGTGATTGCTCAGCCCCAAAATCAACCAGCGTGGTATAACCTTGCAATCCCAGCACCATGCCGACAAACAATCCCGATACCAGAATGATGATCAGGGATAATACACCCACGGAATAAATCTGTTGAATAATTAACTGCGGGCGAAGCAGTATCTCGGGTATGCCACGTAATACATGGAACAAAAAAATGTGTCCGCGCCCGGTGCGTTCAAATGCATTGAGTCCATTTTCACCTAGTTGTTGCAACCAGCCTGTCATGCTTCGGTCCCTGACATAAGATCGTCAATGTATTGTTTTGCGGGGAAGTGGAATGGGACAGGGCCATCTGGCAAGCCTTGCATGAATTGTTGTACCCATTGTGACTGGCTTTTGCCGAGTGCGTCCGGCGTACCATGTTCGACAATTTTGCCTTCAGACAGGACATAAATGTAATCTGCTATAGAGGCCGTTTCATCAACGTCGTGTGAAACAATAATGCTTGTGTGGTTGAGTGCACTGTTCATGGTTTGTATTAATTTCACCAGTACACCCTTTGATATCGGGTCCTGTCCTGTAAAGGGTTCATCATACATCACCATCATAGGGTCCAGGGCAATCGCGCGAGCCAGTGCAACTCGCCGAGACATGCCACCTGAAAGCTCATTTGGCATTAAGTGGCGCGCGCCCCGTAGGCCAACAGATTCCAGCTTCATTAGCACCAGGGTGCGCAGAAGCAGTTCGGGTAATCTGGTGTGTTCTCTTAGAGGAAAAGCAACATTGTCGAAAACATTTAAGTCAGTCAGCAGCGCCCCGCTTTGAAATAACATGCCCATGCGTTTTCTTAATTGGTAAAGCTGTTGATGGCCTAACTGATGGACATTAGCATCATCGACAATAACCGTGCCCGATGATGGCCGTAACTGACCGCCGATCAAGCGTAATAATGTGGTTTTACCGGAGCCACTGGGGCCCATGATGGCGGTAATTTTTCCGCGTTGAATATTGATATCGACACCGCTGAAAATTTCTCGTTTTCCACGGCTGAATTTTAATCCTCTGATTTCAATCAGATTACTATTTGATTCTAAGGGCATTTGGTAATTATCTTCTATTTCTGGGCATACTCAATACTAACAGGTGATATTAACCTATTATCAATTCCTTGAGCACCTTTATGTCATGTAAGCTATTGATATCAGGGGGTTGGCCCGTGAGAAAAAGGGTGGTCAGGCATTTGTTGTTTACTTGTGACCCAAAGTGATCAAGAAAGTTTTTTAATTGTTTGTGAGTTAATGCCTGATTGCTGTCGATAAGGCCAAAATTCATGTGTTTGAATAAAAGCGGCTTGGTTTCAGTTGTCTGTAATGTATGCCAGCAGGGGTCTGCATTCAATGCCTTTAGAATGCTTTGTTGTGTGGTTATGTCTAATTGGGAGTCATGAAAATCAATATTTATCGGCAGTGTGAACGATAGTTTGTTTCTGAGATCTGGCAGAGCTGCTGATGGTTTTTCATTGATGCCGGTAATCAATAAGCCGCCTGCCTGGTTTTTCATCTGGTTAAGCAGGGCCAGTTTTTCCTGGCCTGCTTGTGAAGCAAGCACATTAAATCCTATTTCGAAAAAGAAAACAAATTCTTCATCTGTGTCGTTAAGCCATTGTTCTATATCATCTTTATCTGAGTCTATCCATTCACTCTCAGGGACAAGTACCGTGGTGAATTCGTTGGCATAATAAGACAGACGCCAGTCTTCCGGTAGGTCATCCGGGTAAAATGAACCTTGCCAGCTTGTGTGGTTCCATCCTCTGGCACCAATTAATATGTCCTGGGGAAGCGTTGAGGGCATGTTTGCTCCAATAGTATGGGGTGAATTGTAATGGTTTTTTTTAGGATAACCTTAATTATTGTCAAAATTGTGTGTTTGTTTGGGGGTTGGTTGTTTGTTGTTCTCTTGAGGGTCACTTTGGACTCCTGTCCTCTCGTGACACTCGTACATTCATGTACAGCGGGTAAGTGTGCCGGGCTATTGGTCAGAGGGTAGAAAGGCTGAGATGTTCCGGATGATACAAGATCAGAGATAAATATTTTTTTAAGAGCAAAAAAAAGCCGCCCATCAAGGGCGGCTTTCATCTATAGCTAACTAAACTGCAGAGGTTTTTTATCTTAATCTAAATTATAGACTTCAAGGTCTTCTGCTTCTTCGATATCGCCCGTATAGCCATTATCTCTAATAAGGTCTTTCACTAGATCCACTCTTGGGCTGGTGACGGGTGTTAGGTGAGATAACAATACTGTGTCTACATCAGCTTCCCGCGCAACTTCGGCAATCAAAGAAGGCTGAGTGTGCAGGATATGAAACAGAGGGTTTCTTGGGAATCGAGTTGTTGGATCAACTGTGTTCTCCATTACCGCTGTGTCGTAAATTAGTAGATCAGCGTTAGCTGAGATGGTTTTCATATTAGCCATACCAAAATTATAAGGGCCTTTTGTACCCGTATCGCCGGAATATACGATCGTGTGGCCTTTGTATTCAATTCTAAAGGCGACAGCCGGTACAGGACCATGATCAACAGCAATTGCTTTGATAACTAATTCACCTTCGTTTGGCTCACCTTCGTTCAGTACTTGTCTCAGCACTTCTTCCTCTTCGGCGAACGGTATTTTTGATGACAAATCAGTTGTGGTATACGCAAAATTACTGGCGTTTTCACCTGGCGCAAAAGGAGGGCCATTATCATCACTGATCCCGAATACGAAAGCTTTAAGGTAACGCTCGACACCGCTTTTTGGTATTGAGTAGTGACCATCAACATAGTCTACTGTAGAAGGATATACTAATGGGCCATCGGTTCCATCAGGCTTAGTGAAATAGAAACCTTGTTTGCCTGATCCTCTTGGCACTGTTGTTGATGCAGGGCCCCAGATTCTAATGGGTGCTGTACGGCCTTCAGTTGTAATACCTTGACTACGCGCCAGGTTATTATGGAAGTAGATTGTTTTTATTACAGACGTCAGGTCGCCTGTGTGATCAGCATGCAGGTGACTTAATAAAACAATATCCAGGTCTTTAATGTTTGTGCCGCTTTCAGCCAAACGCTGATAAGTACCACCACCCACATCCATTAATATACGTGGTTTACCATCGGTAAAGATCAGATAGCCAGCACTAGCACGTCCCTCGGCTGTTGCTATGGGGCCACCAGAACCAAGTACCATCACAGAGAGTTCACCTTCGACTTTTTTAAACGCTGTTTCATCTTTATCTTTATCTTTGTCAGCGAAGGCAGTGGTTGTTGCAGACGCAAGGATTGCAAATGCCAATAAACCCTTTCCTATTTTTTCCGCCCTTTTATATTTTTGACTCATCATTTTCATTATTCTTTTTCCTATAGTGTAAGACTGCCTCTAGATGGCCCGGGGCCTTCTAGTCCCAAACATTTCCATGCTGTCGTATATTACACATAATCTGTCATGGAATTTATGAATGGACAATTATAATGATTGAAAGCGATAAATATAGTTATGTTAAATAATTTACAGCCAGAATGAGTTGTTCATGAATGAGGTTGGGAAAATATAAGTAATTGTAATAATAGAATAATATCGTTTAAACCATACATTATGTGATTTAATTGGCCGTTTATATGCCAAATTATTATGTAAAATAGAGGGGTCTTATATGAGTGCGGTTGGACCTATCCATGTGCAGCGCATAAGCGTGGAAGGTTGGAGGTTAGGGGGTTTAGTTTTGGGGTCTTGGGGCAATGGGAGGTCAAGGTCTCTCCGGGCGGTCGCTTCGCACATCTCGGCAACTGCTCCTGCGTTGCCCTACCTCCCCATATCCATGTGGGTCGCAGTGCTCTCGTGACATAA
>JAUWSG010000008.1 GCA_030610155.1 Gammaproteobacteria bacterium | reverse complement strand
TTGGCAGATCGTGGACTGAGCAAGGAAGACATCCTTGATCTCAAATACGAAGATGAAGATGATGACTGGGCGGAAAAAGATTCTATACAGTTCGTGGACAAGGACGAACTCGCCAAATTAATGGAATCACAAGACGTAATTCTTAGCTTTTAAGGGGATTTGAATGTTATTACATATTGTTAATAAGTCACCTTTCGATACAAACGCAATTGATAGCTGTCTGAATAACGCGGCCAAAGGCAGTGCAGTTTTGCTAATTGAAGATGGCATTTACGCAGCAGTCAAAAATTCCAAGGTGTCTGATAAAGTTAAGGACGCAATGTCGAATCTTACTGTTTATGCACTGGAGCCGGACGTCAAGGCCCGCGGCATGCAAGATAAAGTAATGGAAGGCATCAAGATGATCGATTATAACGGGTTTGTTGATTTGACCGTTGAGCACAACGCAGTGCAATCCTGGTTGTAATTGATATTTTTTAAACGTAAAACTTAGATAACTTAAGATAACTTAGATAGGAGAAAGCGTTATGGCTTTAGATGTCGCTGGAAAATCAGTTGAAACCGACGAAGAAGGTTACCTTGCCAATCGTGATGAGTGGGATAATGATATTGCAAAAGCCATCGCGGTAGCCGAAGGCATTGATATGAGCGATAGTCACTGGGAAGTTGTTAATTTCCTGCGTGAATATTATGAAGAATATCAAATCGCCCCTGCTGTACGTGTATTAACTAAAGCAATCGGCAAAAAACTGGGTAAAGAAAAGGGAAACAGCAAATACCTGTATGAACTATTCCCTTACGGACCTGCAAAGCAAGCATGTAAAATTGCTGGCTTACCTAAACCAACTGGTTGTGTGTAAAAATTCGTATCCAGACCGAAGTAAGACAAACTGGATCATGATCCATGATCCAGTTTGCCAACCCGGGATTTGTTCATGTCATTATCAGTGATATACGCAATATTATTCTACGCTGCCACCCTGTTATTGATCGTGGGTGTGACACGTAAAATTATTATTTATGCCCGTACACCTGCCCCGTTAAAAATTCCTACTACGCCGGCACCGCTTACTAAATCAGGCGTCGCCTGGCGACTAACCAAAGAAGTTGTTTTCTTTCGCAGTCTGTTTAATGCTAATAAATGGATCTGGCTTTTTGGCTGGTTGTTCCATGTCGGGCTTTTATTAGTCCTGTTACGGCATTTGCGTTACGTCACAGAGCCGGTGTGGACCTGGGTCGTCCTGCTACAACCCTTTGGCAAATATGCCGCCTTTGCGATGCTGTTTGGCCTATTTGGCCTGTGGGCACGCCGTTTTCTTGTTGACCGAATTCGTTATATTACCAGCCCTTCTGACCATCTAATGCTGATGTTGCTAATCGGTATTGGTCTCAGCGGGCTAGGCATGACATATATAGATCATACTGATATCGTTTCTATGAAAACCTTCATGCTGGGTTTAATGTATTTTGATCTGCAACCTATGCCCTCTAACCCGTTTTTAATTGTTCATTTATCACTCGTCGTTACTTTAATGATTATTTTTCCAATCAGTAAACTCATACATGCACCCGGATTATTTTTCAGTCCAACGCGCAACCAGGTAGATGATGCGCGTGATGTCAGGCATGTTGCTGGATGGACAGCAAAATAAATTTATTGACCATGAATCTGAAACAGACAGTTCTGAAACAAACAGTTTTGAGGCAAACAATACGTGGCTGACTTTGAAGTACCAGAGTTGAAGGAATATCCGGTGATCCCTCTGATCCAGGAAGGATCAATGGCGCACAGCAAACCCTACGTGGCCAAACCGGAACATCAAAAATCAGTCGGCTATCCGGGTGAATTACTCGATAACTGGCAGGAAGTGGCTATTAACAAGATGGGCGAACTGGTCAAGGGATCACGTGCCTTACAGGTATTTCTCGACACCTGCGTTAAATGCGGCGCCTGTACAGACAAGTGCCACTATTTTCTGGGCACCGCTGACCCGAAAAACATGCCCGTTGCACGTCAGGATTTATTTCGTGCTGTCTATCGCCGCTACTTCACCTTTGCCGGAAAATTTTTCCCGAAACTCGTCGGCGCTGTCGATCTTACAAAAGAAGTCCTGGACCAATGGTATAGCTACTTCCATCAGTGTTCGCAATGTAGACGATGTTCCGTATTCTGCCCTTACGGCATCGATACGGCTGAAATATCCATGGCTGCCAGGGAAATACTGGATTCAGTCGGTGTCGGACAAAAGTATTGCAACGAAATTCTAGGCAAAGTCCATGTCATTGGTAATAACCTGGGCCTGCCCAAACGTGCGCTGGTCGATACCATGGAAGGGCTGGAAGAAGATATCAAAGATGAAACCGGTCTCGATGTTCGTGTGCCGGTTGACCAGAAAGGCGCGGACGTGCTGCTCATCACACCTTCCGCTGATTTTTTTGCTGAACCCCATATTGATGGCCTGATTGGTTACGCAAAAGTTTTTCATCAAGCAGGCATCAGCTGGACTGTCAGTTCATATGCCTCTGAAGCAGCCAATTTTTCCATGTTTATCGGCAGCAACGATAACCTGAAAAAGGCTGCAATGCGAATCAGGGATGCGGCCTATGACCTGGGTGTTAAACGCATCGTTGTTGGCGAATGTGGTCATGCCTGGCGAGTAGCCTACAGTTTCTGGAACACGCTGATCGGGCCAATGGACTTTCTTGACAAACAATACCCCATGCCTTCGCACATTGTCGAAGTCACACATGACTTGATCAAACGTGGCGCGCTTAAAATTGACAAGGAAGCCAATGATCATCGCAGAATAACATTCCATGATTCATGTAATGTTGCACGTGGATCCCGCATGGGCAATATACCTGGTGGCCAATTCATTTTGCCACGTGAAGTAATCAAGTCCTGCGCAAATCATTTTTTCGATATGGCGCCTGAAACCATACATGAAAATACATTTTGTTGTGGTGGCGGCGGCGGTCTGTTGACCGATGATCTGATGGAACTGCGTATTAAAGGTGCAGCACCTAGAATGCAGGCATTAAAACAGGTCGTTGATGAACATGGTGTTGATACATTCGTTGCCATCTGTGCCATATGCAAGACCCAATTCGCCAAATCCCTGCCCTATTATGATTACAGCATGGACATGATAACCAGCCTTCACCAGATTGTCGGGGATTCGCTGATTCTTGGCCCAACAGAATAATAGATGCAAGGCCCGGGTTTCGACCTGGAGATAAAGTTTTAGTAATTTTTATTAATAATATTTTCACATTCATTGTTTGATGTACAAAGGAGCACACACATGTCAACTCCGGCAGATAAAGCAGGTAAAGAACATACATTTCGAAAATATTCAGACGGCGATCATGAGCCTCTGCCCTGGAAAGATGAAATATTCGAAGCCGATACTACATATAAATGCCCCACCTATGTTCATCAAACACCACCCTGTCAAAGCAGCTGTCCTTCAGGTGAAGACATCAGGGGTTGGCTCAACGTTGTCAGAGGCATTGAACAACCGGCAGAAGGTTCAACCTGGCAAGAATACGCTTTTCGTCGTTCAACCAGCGCAAACCCGTTTCCCTCTATTATGGGCCGTGTCTGCCCTGCACCGTGTGAAGATGGTTGTAACCGCAATGAAGTTGAAGACAATGTCGGTATCAATGCGGTCGAACAATTCATCGGTGATAATGCACTAAAAGAAAAATATACATTTACCGCAGGCAACACTATAGACAAGAAAGTGGCCATCATTGGTGGCGGCCCTGCCGGACTTGCGGCAGCATACCAGTTAAAACTGAAAGGTTACGGCGCGACTGTTTTTGATGAGCACGAAGAACTGGGTGGCATGATGCGTTATGGCATTCCGGGCTATCGAACACCCCGCGATGTGCTGGATGGGGAAATCAACCGTATCGTTGATATGGGCGTGGAAATCAAAATGAAAACACGCGTGGGTAGCGATATAACAATGGAACAGCTGGAAAAAGATTACGATGCCGTCCTGTTTGCAATTGGCGCCCAATCAGGCCGGCCGATTCCTATCCCCGGTGCAGAGGCAACAAACTGCATTACCGGTGTCGCATTTCTGGAAGCATTTAACGATGGACGTTTAAAATCAGTCGCCGGCAAAGTCATTGTCATTGGTGGCGGTGATACCTCTATTGACGTGGCTTCTGTTGCCAGACGATTGGGCCATATCACAAATATTGCTGAAAAAGACCGTCCTGAAAATATCGTCATGGGGCATACGGCACATGATGTCGTCGGCATTGCCGCACGAGAAGGTGCAGACGTATTACTGATGTCACGGCAGCCTATTGAAAACATGAGTGCCGCCCAACATGAAATTGATGACGCTACCCGCGAAGGTGTTGATATTCGTGGTTCATTAACACCTGTTGAAGTCATCCTCGGGAAAGACGGGCGGGCAACCGCACTACGTGTGGCCAAGCTTGATTATGCAAGCGGTAAAGCTGAAGTTATTGAAGGCTCTGAATATGACATAGAATGCGATCTGGTCGTTTCTGCCATCGGTCAGGCAGGGAATTTCGAAGGCATGGAAGGATTTGCCAATGACAGAGGCCTGATGGATGCTGACAAGAACTTCCAGGTTCCCAACAAACCCGGTTATTTTGTTTGCGGTGATATTATACGACCTCACTTGTTAACCACCGCTATCGGACAGGCATCAATCGCTGTGGAAAGCATCGATCATTATCTCAGTCACCAGGATCTGGGCAAACGCCCCAAGGTGGATGTACATCACTTTGACCTGATTAATAAACTGCGTGAAGTTCACCTGGAGCCCGAGCATTTCCAACCTGCCGGTGATGAACATACCCGGGGTATTGATCGAGGTGTACATGGCACATCTGAAACAGGGTTTGCAATACATAATTTTGAAGACCGTTCAAATCAACTGATCGTACCTTCAGATGAGCTTTTCCTTGGCCATTTTGAACATGAAGATCGTCACAGGCGTCAGGAAACTGTTCCCTCTGCAGATGAGGTATTGGGACATTTTGAAGAACGTGTCGCGGGATTATCAGAAGAAGAAACGGTTGCCGAGGCCAAACGCTGCATGAGTTGCGGTATGTGTTTTGAATGTGATAATTGTGTCATTTTCTGTCCTCAGGATGCGGTCCACAAGACGCCAAAGGAAGAGTCCACAATGGGCCGCTACGTTTACACCGACTATAATCGTTGTATCGGCTGCCATATTTGTGCAGATGTATGCCCAACCGGTTATATTAAAATGGGACTGGGTGGATAAGATCAGGCCAACTATTATGCAATCAACCTTCATCACAAACATTACAGGTATCAGGACCGCACTACTCAGTTTAATGCTGTTCTGTTTGCCGGCTTTTGCGGGTGTACCGACACCTGATATTCCTAAAGGCAAAGGTGATAAATGTGTTGAAGAGACCGATTTCATGCGCAAGAATCATATGGAACTGATTCTTCATCAACGTGATGAAACCGTGCATAGAGGTATACGCACCAAAAAACACAGCTTCAAGGAATGCATCAACTGCCATGCCGTCAAAGATGACGACAATGTGCCTGTGGATTTCAAAAATCCAAAGCATTTTTGCAACAGTTGCCACACATTTGCTGCTGTAAAAATAGATTGCTTCGAATGCCATGCATCCAGACCGGGTAATGATAAACGGGGACATGGCAAGACAAATGATTCTGCTATGAGTAAACATTAATGAGCCAGACTGACGATCACACTAACAACGATCAAGTAGATAACGGTCACGTTAATAACGATCATGTTAATAACTACAGACGTAAATTCCTTGGTCAGCTTGCGGCAGTGACCGCAACAGGTGCGCTGGGCTCTGGTTTGGTACTGAATAATTTTGCACAGGCACGCCCAGCTGATGAAGCGGTAAGCAGTAACGTACGTTACGGATTACTCATCGATACCAGCAAATGCGGTAATGGCTGTGATGCCTGCGTCAAAGCCTGCAATGATGAAAATGGATTACAGGGTTTCGATCGGCCTGAAACCGATGCGCAATGGATCCGTACCGTTAAACTACGGGACAAAAGCACGAACCGAACCGTTTCTTTACCCATGATGTGTCAACATTGCGAATTTCCACCTTGTGTCGATGTTTGCCCGACCGGCGCATCCTTCAAGCGTGCCGATGGCATTGTGCTGGTTGATAAACATCTCTGTATTGGTTGTCGATATTGCATGATGGCCTGCCCTTACAAGGCACGTTCGTTTATCCACGAAGAACTGACCGGACAAGTGCAAGGGATACCGCGCGGTAAAGGCACGGTGGAAAGTTGTACCTTATGTGTGCATCGCGTTGACAAAGGTGAAACACCGGCCTGCGTTGAAGCTTGTGCAAAAGATGGCCATAAAGCACTCATATTTGGTGATTTAAAAGACGCATCAAGTGAAATTGCACTCCGTATTAGCAAAGAGGCAAGTATGCAAGTACGTGGCGACCTGAAACTTAATCCTGGCGTCCGTTATCAAGGAATTTAAATTCATGGCAAAAATTCACTACCGGGAAATTGAAGGCAACAGCATTAATTATTATATTTTGCTGGGCTTTTTTGCTGTCATCATCGCGATCGCCCTTGCAGCCACCTATTACATGGAACACAACGGCCACCATGTCACCGGTATGACGAACCAGATTGTCTGGGGAGTGCCACATGTTTTTGCCGTGTTCCTGATAGTCGCGGCCTCAGGCGCCTTGAACGTTGCCTCCATAGCCTCTGTGTTCGGCAAAACGGCCTACAAACCCCTTGCCCCACTCTCGGGCCTGGTGGCGATTGCATTACTGATGGGCGGGCTCAGTGTACTGGTACTTGATCTGGGCCGACCTGATCGACTCATTGTCGCCATGACAAATTACAATTTTAAATCGATATTTGCCTGGAATATTTTTCTCTATAACGGCTTTCTGGTTATTGTCGGTGTTTACCTGTGGATGATGATGGAACACCGCATGAACAAATACAGTAAAGCGGTTGGTTTTGCCGCCTTTACCTGGCGCCTGATACTGACAACCGGTACGGGTTCGATCTTTGGCTTCCTGGTCGCCCGACAGAGTTATGATGCGGCCATCATGGCACCGATGTTTATTCTTATGTCATTTTCGTTTGGTATGGCGATCTTTATTCTGATCTTAATGGGCAGTTATGCGGGAACAGGACGCCCCCTGGGCACAGCCGTGCTGTCTCGATTAAAGAACCTGCTAGGTGTATTTGTTGCGGCAGTCTTATTAATCGTCGCGATTTTTCACCTGACCAACCTGTATGCGACTGAACACCATGGATTCGAGCAGTTTATTTTACTCAACGGCGGTATCTACACCTTTTTGTTCTGGGGTGTACAAATACTCCTTGGCAGCCTGATTCCATTATTTCTTCTCTACAGCCCGGCGACAAGAGAATCAGCCTTGTGGATCACAATCAGCTGTGTTCTTGTCATTACAGGTGGCCTGGCGCAAATGTATGGCATTATTATTGGTGGCCAGGCATTTCCACTTAACATGTTTCCAGGTTTTGAAGTCAGCAGCAGCTTTTTTGATGGTGTCGTCAATCACTATAGCCCCAGCATGCCGGAAATAGCCTTAGGTGTAGGCGGCGTCGCCATTGCACTGATTATGGTCACCATCGGAATCAAGGTGCTACGCTTCCTGCCACTGAGTCTGGATGACGCTATCGTTGATCCTCATTACAAACCCGCGACTGAAGAAACAGCAGAATCAGAAGCCACCGCTTAAAATATTGAGGAACCTGACCCATGTATCAGGAACACCCGTTTGCCCATTTTATTCGCATTCTTGGAAAAGGAAAAAGCGGATCGCGTTCATTTACCGAAGATGAAGCTTATGAATCATTCACCATGGTGCTCAATGATGAGGTCACACCCGAGCAGTTAGGCGCCTATCTAATGCTGTTGCGCGTCAAGGAAGAAACCGGCGAGGAAGTGGCCGGGTTCGTACGCGCAGTCAAAGACTTTATTCAATTACCTGCTGATAAAGTAACAATTGACCTGGACTGGTCATCTTATGCCGGCAAACGCCGACACCTGCCCTGGTTTATTTTAACAGCGTTATTATTTGCCGAAAATGGTGTGCGTGTCTTCATGCATGGCGCAAGCGGCCATACAGCAGGAAGAATCTACACCAATGATGTATTGCGTGAACTGGGACTGAATGTGGCCACGACGTTCGATGAAGTTAATAAAGCCATCGAGCAGGACAATTTTGCCTACATGGATCTCGAGCATTTGTGTCCAAAATTACAACAAATTATTCAACTCCGGTCTTTTCTGGGATTGCGCTCGCCGGTACATACCCTTTCACGCATGATCAACCCCTACAATGCGACTTATATGATGCAAGGTATCTTTCACCCTGGCTACCACCCTACTCATCAGGAAGCCGGTGTTCTGTTAAACCAGCCCCATATGGCGGTCATCAAAGGCGAAGGCGGCGAAATTGAGCGCAACCCGGACATGAAATGCCTGGTACAAAGTGTACACAACGGCGAGATGATTAATGAAGAGTGGCCACCGATGTTCAAAAAACGCCATGTTAAAGATGAAACACTCGATAGTGCTAACCTGATCGCATTATGGCGCGGCGAAATAGATTATGAATATGGCGCAGCTGCCGTCGTGGGTACTGCCGCAATTACCCTTAAGATGATGGGCAAGGCGGACACTATCGACGAAGCAGAAGCATTGGCGAAAAAAATGTGGGACAATCGATCAAAAGATAAATACAGTAACGCGGCTTAATACCACCTCTCCGAGCTGTCTAACCTATGCCACATTTCTTTATTTCCGCCGCCTATAAATCATCTGGTAAAACAACTGTTTCACTGGGTTTGTGTGCGGCCTTAAAGCAACGCAAACTCATTGTTCAACCCTTCAAAAAAGGCCCGGATTATATTGACCCCATGTGGTTAGGCCGTGCCGCCGGACACGCCTGTCATAACCTTGATTTTAATACCATGTCCAATACGGAAATAATAAATACCGTGTCACAATACAGCCAGGGTGCTGACATTTCGGTTATCGAAGGAAATAAAGGTCTTTATGACGGCCTTGATCTTGATGGCAGCAACAGTAATGCTGCGATATGTAAATTAATCAATGCACCCGTTATTCTGGTCATCGATGCCCGCGGCATGACACGCGGTATTGCCCCGTTGATACTTGGCTACCAGGCATTTGACCCGGACGTTAATATAGCCGGCATTATTCTTAATAAACTGGGGGGCCGCCGTCACGAAAAAAAATTACGTGCCGTCATTGAACATTATACAGACGTACCCGTGCTCGGTGCGATTCTACGTGATGAACGCCTGGAAATATCAGAACGTCACCTTGGTTTGATCCCCAGCGAAGAATCCGTCGCAGCAGACAAGCAGATAAAAACTATCGCAGACCTCATTGCCGACCAGGTTGATCTGGATGCGATCATCTCGATTGCGGCCAAAGCAAATTTTCCTGAGACTAAGAAACTCACGACAGCGGTTAGTCATAAAAAGGATGTCCGAATCGGCTATGCTCTGGACGCTGCTTTCAATTTTTATTACCCGGGTGATCTTGAAGCACTGCAACAGGCAGGCGCTGATCTTGTCCCGATCAACACATTAAAAGACCCTGAACTGCCTGACATTGATGGTTTATTTATCGGCGGCGGCTTCCCCGAAACTCAAATGGCAGAACTGGAAAATAACTCCTCATTGCGCAATGATATCCTGAACAAGATTGAGTCCGGCCTTCCCACTTACGCTGAATGCGGCGGACTCATGTATCTGTCTCGAAGTATTCACTGGAACAATAATGAACATACCATGGTCGGTGTGATCCCGGGCGACATCATTATGCATAAAAAACCACAGGGCCGGGGTTATGTACGTCTACGCGAGACAGGAAACGGACCATGGGATCTGAACAACAACAAAGAAAATATAACTGAAATTCCTGCACATGAGTTCCATTACTCAAGTCTGGAAAATGTGCCTGACAATACAACATTTGCGTATGAAGTATTGCGCGGCTATGGAATTAATGGCAAATATGATGGTATCGTTTATAAAAATCTACTTGCAAGCTTCGCCCATTTACGTGATGTGGCATCGAATCACTGGGCCGATCGATTTGTAACATTCATACGAAAAAATAAATAATCTTCTACATTTAATAATCAGGACAAAGTTATGATAAAAGTCACACCAGCTGCAGCAAAACAAATCCTGCATTCGGCTAAAGAAACAAATACCGGGGACATGGCGCTGCGTATTTCAGGCAAAATAAACCCGGATGGCTCATATGAATACGGTATGGGTTTTGATAACAGCAAAGAAGAGGATGTGAAAATCACATCAGAAGGCATCAACCTTCTGGTTTCGCCAACTTGCCGCGAAATGCTCGAAGACACCGTGCTGGACTATGTTGAAATTGAAACCGGAGAATATCAGTTTATCTATTTCAACCCCAATGACCCGAGCCACAAAACACCAAAAGAGTGATCTTAATCCTGTATTCACCGCAAAGAACGCAAAGAAAACCAGATTCTGAATTTTAAACATAAAAACTTTGCATCCTTTGCGCCTTTGCGGTGAAATGATTTTTCCAGACATCCCCCCGTACTCGTGATTGCATCATTTACTGCAAAATCCACTATTTATGACTAATGATTAATTTCTATACTATATGTCTTAAAAACTGTGCTAGCATTACTATCATCTAATATTTTTATTCCTTCTTTTACAATCAGTTACAAGTAGTTATGAGCAACGCCAAACAAAATGACAACCTGGGCAGCACGATCAAGGATGCTGCGGCATCTTCATCTGCTGTCACAAAAATTGACCTGTTTAAAGGCAGGTTTTCTTTTTATGTGTTTATTATCCTGATTATTTTTTCAATTTCTGTCTTGCTCGAAATACTCGGACCCACTTTGTCGACAGAACCAACTTCTCTGCTACCAACCATTCAAATAGCTTTGCTTGTAATGGGCTTGCTTTTAGCAGGATTTGTTTTTATTCAAATACGCTCTACCAATACCTTAAGCACAGGGAGTTCACAAGTACGACTGTTAAATGACCGGATTGCCCTTAAAACACATTCGCTGGAGATTCTATATGATGCAGCAGCAGGGGTAACCAACCTTCATGGGCTGGATGAATTACTCAAGCGATTTTTAATTACACTAAAGAACCTGGCTCGTGCCCAGGCCGCTACGGTTCGATTGCTGACTAATGATAATTTATTCAGATTGGTCGCAAAGACAGGCATTAGTGACGATAAGCAGGATGCTCCACCGATACTCTCACTGACACAATGTCTTGTGGGAACATCAATTACAGATAGTCCCATATTAAAATCGCAGCTTGATGACAGTACACTCCCGGGATTCATTTCACTACGCAACAATAATCTGACACTGATAACAATACCGGTTCGATACAGCGGTAAAACACTTGGTATCTTTCATCTTTTACTTGATGATACTGATTTGATTGAAAAAAAAGAAATCATACAATTATTTACCAGCATTGGTCGACATTTGGGTATTGTAGTCGAGAAAGTGAAACTGGAGAATAACGCCAGACGCCTGTCCATAATAAAGGAAAGAACATCTCTGGCAAATGAATTACATGACTCACTTGCACAGACCCTCGCAAGCCTTCGTTATCAAGTAACGATGGTAGATGAAACCGTAGGACAAAGCAGAGACAGGACAGGTATTTTACAAATCAGAACCATCAAGGAAGGACTCGACCAGGCAAACAGCCAGTTACGTGAATTGTTAGCCCATTTTCGTACGCGTATGGATGAGCGTGGTCTGTTACCGGCAATCGAAACACTGGTAGAACGTTTCGAAAAACAAACCGGCATAGCCGTCTATTTCCAAAATGAAGTGACAGAACCCATATTATCCCCCGCTGTAGAAGTACAAGTATTGCATATCGTTCAGGAAGCACTTTCCAACATCCGCAAACATAGCCAGGCTAATAATGTTCGTGTATTAATTCGTTCTGATGAGAATGGAAATTATTATGTACTTGTCGAAGATGATGGGCAAGGCATACAGGAACATGATGAGGAAGCCGGTCCTGGTGAACATGTTGGCCTCTCAATCATGAAAGAACGTGCCGAACGTATTTCCGGCACATTCAGCATTGAAACCGAGCCAGGTGAAGGGACCCGGGTAGAACTGCGTTTTCACGCGCCCAATGAATCGAAAAACCTCTAACAGAAGAAAATATTATGAGTGATTACGCCGATATTATTGCTAAAGAACACCCGATACGAGTCATCATCATTGACGATCATGCATTGTTCCGTAGTGGTTTAATGGAACTTCTGGAACGCCGGGGCATAAAAGTGATGGCCGCCCTGGGTAGTGGTCATGAGGGCATACAGGCAGCAAAAGATTTTACTTATGACCTGATTTTACTTGATATACGCATGCCCCAGATGAACGGCAGGGAAACCCTGAAACGCCTCAGACAATCTGACGTGACCGTCCCTATCGTCATGCTGACTACCAGTCAGGAAGATGAAGACGTAATTGATGCCCTGCGTAATGGCGCCCAGGGTTACCTGCTAAAAGACATGGAGCCTGATGAGTTGGTCGCCGCTCTGTATGATATTTTGCAAGGTGAAACTATTGTTGCAAAAGATCTGGCCGGCGCACTTGCCCGGGCAGTAAAAAAAGGAGAACAACCTGCCAAGCCAGCCTCACCTTTCTCTGAGTTAACACCAAGAGAATCTGAAATTCTGGAGCATCTTGCGGCGGGGCAAAGCAATAAAATTATTGCCAGAGAATTGGGGATTGCTGACGGCACAGTTAAATTGCATGTCAAGGCAATACTACGTAAATTGGGAGTAAGATCACGGGTTGAGGCCGCTGTCATTGCAGTTGAACAGGGGCATGCAAAAAAATCTAAAAATAACTACACCACTTAACTGATAACTGAAAAATCATCATATTCCGAATACGATTCATTATAACACTGCACATCAGTAACATTTGCATGTTCCGGGCCCTCCCGTAACCACTCGCATAAATCTTTGACATTTTTCTGATCGCCGCAAGCTAATAATTCTACTGAACCATCGCCGCAATTTCTTACCCAACCGGTCACTTTACTGGTTCTTGCTCTGGCTTGTGTTGAAGACCGGTAAAACACGCCTTGAACCTTTCCCTTCACAATACAGCGAAGACAAATATTCATTTTAAAATTATAGTCGCCGGTTGCCCGGCACGATAACGATTATTTTCTGTATCAAATGAAACATCAACCTGGTATAGCAACGAATCTTTTTCTTTTTTCGGTTCCAATGCGATTGTATACACGCTTCCATTAAAGGTATTGCTACCTGTTTTTATTTTTACTTTAGCGCCTGGTGATACACCGGATAAGCTGGAAGCCTCTATTTGCATACGTGCAAGCATTTTCCCAGACCTCGCAAAGGTTATGAGTGTCACGGGCTGCAAGTCACTTACCACTGTTTGCCCTGTCTCGGCAAATAACCCAAGCACATAACCATCAAATGGTGCCACAATCGTACTTTTCTCAAGCAGTATTTCTGCTCTAACTTTTTTGGCCTTCGCCGAATTATAAGCTGCATCGGCCCTGGCATAAGCGATGTGGGCAACCTCCAACTCATGATTAGACAGCACCAAACGATCATAAAGCTCAATTGCTCTGTCCAGCTCCCGTTTCTCCTCGCTTCTCAGACGTATTTGTAGTTCCAGTTCCGCCACGGACTCTTCATATTGCGCCTGTTTGATTCGCGTATCGAGTTTAACCAATGGTTTTCCCTTGACCACCAGATCACCGGGTTTTACAAACACATCCTTGATAATACCTGAAACGAACATACTTAATTCAACCCGGTTCATCCATACCAACTCAGCCGGATACTCATCCGCATGGAGTTCACTATTCGAGATCAAAGTAAGAAATAGTATATTTACCATTAACAAAGGATATTTCAAAACAGGGTTCCCATTGCGATTATTCCGTCGGCTTTTTTTCATCTTCACTCTCTAAAATATAAGAACCTGTAAAAGCATCAAGACGTGCCCAGGCCAATTCAATCTGGTAATTTGTTTTTGTTATTCTGTATCGTGTACTTGTAGTCTCGACCATGGCAAGCCCCAGATCTGCCTTTACTTCCATCTCATATAAGGCTCTGTTACGATCCAGAGACAGCTCTTTAAATTCATATAATACCTGCAGCTCCTCTTTTTCCGCCTGTAATATTTCCAGTTGTAAGCGTAATTCTATCGCAGCTTCCCGCACCCGCATTTTTTCTCTGGCCATCAAGGACTTGAGTCTTTGATATTCAGCTGTACGTTGACCCACTTTTGACTTTTCTCTATTCCCGGAATAGACCGGAATATCAAAATTAATACTTGCTTGCCACTCATCGTTAGAAGCCACATCCCGTTTATAAGCGGACACTTCAAACTCTGCATCAATTTTCACACCCGATTGTGCCCTGACAGCCTCTATTCTTTTACCTGCCGCATCTAACTGATCCTGCATGGCACGCAATTTCAAATTATTATTTCTCGCTTTTGTGATTAGCGCATCAATTTCCGGTAATGGCCTGGTTTGATTTTTCAAGTCAGGCGCCACCAGATTACTGGGCAATTGATCGGGAAAATCCAGACTTATCGCCAGTTTCGAACGTGTAATACGTTGCATGGCAGCACTGTGATAACGCCGCCTTCGCGTTTCCATATATTTACTTTGCGCATCCAATACAACCAGATCAGAGCGTTGCCCAAGCTCATTACGGTCCTTCAAACGATCATATTGCACATATGCGACCGACATGTCCTCATTGTCCCGCGCGTATGCCAGGTCCGCCAGCAACACATCAAAAAAGCGTTTCATTATAAGAATACGCCATTGGTTTTGGGCTTCTATTACACGCCATTGTTGCCCTTTAACTTCATATTCTGCTGCTTGCAGTAATGAATCATTGCGCCCGTAGTCATATAAACGCTTTCTGACTACAAAAGAAATCTCATGATCCTGGTTAGACTGATCAAAAGCCAATCTGGAGGGTTCAATAATTCTGGCAGCGGCTTCTATTCCGGCATACAGGTCAGTAGAAGAATCTTCAACGACAAGGTCAGCCTCGGCTAATGCACGTTGCGCCATTGCCAATGCAATATCCGGGTGAGAACGATCAATTAATGACAATGCGTGTTCTAATGTAAGCGGATCAGGTAATAGAGGAGGATCAATCTTATCCGCTGCAAATATTACAGAAGAAATAAGAAATAACAGTGGCAAACAGACATAATATTTATGTGTTAACACTATTTATAATGAATTTTTAATTGCTTTTCTTTTTTGACGTTTAAATTTGGAAAATTTTGTGTGTTTATATTCACCTGTAACAAAAAATTCGCCTAACCACAGGAACTCATCTATCCCGGATGTAGCCCCAGTATACCGGACAACCTGATTGCCTTCAAAATCGTAAAAACCGAATACCGGTGTCGCCCGCACCCGGTTCACTTTTTCAGAAAATTCCTTTTGTGTCATGGCCTTACCTTTGAAATCAGTGATCTCAATATCCCCTTCAATATCAATACTAAATGAAAGAAAATGCTCTCTGAAATACGCCTGTACGGCAGGCTGATTGAGTACCGTGGTTTTCATACGGTGACAAAATGGACAGTCCTTCTGCTCAAAAAAGAGAAGAACGCCTTTTTTACCTTCCGCTTTTGCCTTGATCAGCTCCTCACTGAAATCTCCCCAGGACTCATTAAAAAAATATTCATATGGATCCCGGCCTGAATCAGCAACAACAAATTGAGAACATAGCAGCAATATAAAAATCGGCAATACCAAATGTCTTGAAAAATTTCGCATAACCTATTTTCTCTGCTCGTTTATAAATTTTTCTATCGACTGGACCGTGACCGGTCCAACCGTTTTCGCAACCAGTTCTCCTTCAGGCGATACCAGAAAACTCGTGGGCAAACCCGGTATAGGCCCTAATGGACTGTCAGGCGCAGGTTTAGACAATAAAACCGGGTATACTACAAAGTTGTCGTCAATAAATTGTTTCAGTTTTTTCAATTCAATCTTTTCAAAATTAACTCCGATGACAATCGCATCCTTATCTTTATGATCTTCATGGAAATGAACAAGCTCGGGGATTTCCTCCAGGCAAGGGGGACACCAGGTAGCCCAGTAGTTCACCAGCACCCATTTTCCTCTGTGATCAGAAAGCTTATGTGTTACCCCTTCAACATCTTTCAGCGAAAAATCTACTTTCTCGGCACATGCCCCAGCACTTAAAAAAAGAATACCTGAAAATAAAATGATCCAGATTAATTTTTTCACATAGAACCTGCTTGATTTGTTTTTGATGTTAAACGTGATTATATAAATATCAGAGGTTCCCCATACATTATGTGCCAATATATTCATGGACTTACGTCCCGCTAACTTTATATTAGATCAGGATTTTGAACATTAGTTCTATTAATAGAGATACAGAAGCAAATAAATCAGACCGTCGACATTTCCCTGGCCAGTTCTTCCAGCCGGTCAGGCGTCCCGATATCACTCCAACGACCTTTATAGTGCTCACCGCTCACAAGGCCCTTTGACATCGCCTCCCTTAAAAGAGGTGCTAACGGGAACACACCCGGTTTGCAATTTTTAAACAAGGCCGGATGATAAACACCGATACCGCTATAAGTCAGTTTATTTACCCTGCTGGATTGTGCACTAGTAAACAAACGTCCCTTATCAAGGATAAAATCACCTTCAGGATGATGAGCAGGGTTATCAATTAATACGAGATGTGCATAAGTATTGCTGGCCTCACCAATTGATCGTGGCAAAGTCGAAAATTGAAAATCCGTCCAGATATCGCCATTTACAATAAGGAAGGCCTCGTCGCCCAATAAGGGTAACGCATTAAATATACCGCCTCCGGTTTCCAGTCCTTCTTCACCCTCAGGAGAATATTCAATTGTGGCCCCGTATCGGGAACCGTTTCCCAGAGCCGCTTCTATTTGATTCCCCAGCCAGGCATGGTTAATAATAATCTCCCTGTAGCCAGACCGCACTAATGATTCGATATGATATTCAATTATCGATTTACCAGCGACCTTTAATAAAGGCTTTGGTGTATGGTCTGTCAACGGTCGCATCCTTTCACCACGACCTGCTGCTAATATCATTACTTTCATATAGACTCTTGAATCAACTTAATCGGGGTTGTACTTCTTTTAACAAAAACTTGTTTAACGGTTCCAGTTCAGGTGTTCGCTGGCTCACATCGATAATATAATTTAGTGTTCTGGGAATATCTTTTAAATAACCTGGCTTGTCATCACGCATATTGAGGCGCGCAAAAATACCAATTGCTTTTAAATGTCGCTGCACGCCCATTAAATCAAACCAGGACAGAAATTGACGCGGCTCAATATCCAGGCCCATTTCACTTGATGAAATATCATTACAATACTCTCTAACCCAGGTTTCCACCTGCTCTCGAGGCCAGGCGACATAACAGTCTCGCAATAATGACGCGAGGTCATATGTAATGGGGCCGATTACAGCATCCTGAAAATCCAGAATGCCGGGGTTGTTATTTTGTGTAATCATCAAATTACGTGAATGGTAATCGCGGTGTACACACACCACAGGCTGTTCTAAAGCAGAGCGAATAAGAAGAGCAAACATATCATCCAATAAGGCATGATGCGCAGAATTCAACTCAATTTGTAAATGTTGGGTCAAATACCATTCCCTGAAGAGCTGCATTTCATTCCATAACAGGTTTTCATCATACTGAGGCAAGTTGCAATGACTGAGTTTCACACCGGACTGCATTCGTTGCAAAGCATTGAGTGCATCACTATATAAACCCGGTACACTGTTGCTTGTCAGCTCTGGTAAATACTGCCTGTCTCCCAGATCGCTTAACAATAAAAAACCTTGCTCCAGATCCTGCTCAAGTATTTCAGGGACATTTAGCCCCACGTCTAATAACAATTTTCCGACTTCTACAAATGGCCGCGAATCTTCCTTTTCCGGTGGTGCGTCCATCATAATGAAAGATTTACCATCGAATGTAATGCGAAAATAGCGACGAAAACTCGCATCACTTGATGCCGGTTTAATAGAAAAATCGTTTATTCCCAGTTTGTCACTCACCCAGCGGGTAATTTGTTTTGTACGTAATGGCATTTTATTTCAAAATAGAGTTAACGAATATCCCGGCGGCAGCACCGAACAATAAAACATTATAAATATCACCTATATATATCGGATCCAGATATTAATTTCTTAACTTTGCACAATATTACCATATGAGGTCGAACCTGATTATACAACAATCAGGATATAACTTGAATAATACCCGCCCGGGATCAGATTCATGTATGATTCAAAATATCTCACACCTGCTCGATCACTTATATTCAGCAATACTATGTCATCTGTTGATAAGAAAAAAAATATACTCATTACCGGCTGTTCCAGCGGTATCGGCAAATGCGTTGCCAAAGGCCTTACTGACAGAGGGTATCGTGTATTTGCGACAGCCAGACATAGTGCTGATGTTGAATCACTGCAGTCCGAGGGTTTTGAGAGCATGCAACTGGACCTGGACAGCTCGGAGTCGATTAATACTGCGGTTGATGAAATACTCAGGAGAACCAGCGGCCGGATTGATGCGTTGTTTAACAATGCTGCCTATGGCCAACCAGGTGCTGTTGAAGACCTCACCCGGGATGTACTACGCAAACAATTTGAAACAAACCTGTTTGGCACACAGGAACTGACCAATCGCATTATCCCTGTTATGCGTAAACAAGGTTATGGGCGCATTATACAGAACAGTTCTGTACTGGGCCTGGTCGTCCTGCCTTATCGTGGCGCCTATAACGCGACAAAATTTGCACTCGAAGCATTAACAGACACGATGCGCCTGGAACTCGCCAATACCGACATTCATGTTTCACTTATTGAACCCGGCCCGATAGAAAGCCTGTTCCGAAAAAATGCCTATCAAGCCTATTTAAAAAATATCAAACGGGACAGCAGTGAACATCAACAAACCTATCTTGCAATGGAGAAAAGACTGACAAAATCAGGCCCTGCCGCCCCTTTTACATTACCGCCACAGGCGGTATTGAAAAAAGTAATACATGCGCTAGAAAGCCCAAACCCCAGGATTCGTTATTACGTCACTTTCCCTACCTACTTATTTGCAACCTTAAGACGCCTGCTATCATATCGGACACTGGATCGTGTTCTCAGACGCGTGGCAAAGGATGAAAATAAATAGCGATGGGCTTGGTGCTGAGTGCTGAGTGCTGAGTGCTGAGTGCTGAGTGCTGAGTTAACATCAGACCCCGAAAATAATTAAAATCGTCATTCCGGCGCATGCCGGAATCCAGAGATGGTGACATGGGCTATATGGTATGACTGTCCCGGGTCGTGGGAAGAAACGTGATTATAGAGGGTATAGGGTATAGTGGTAGTCTGGATTCCGGCATGCGCCGGAATGACGAGCCTGGTCGTGTGTGAGTACTTGGTACTTGAATCTTGTAACTGAATTTAATGCACTAAATGGTTATTGCCGGTCTGATTATTTTTCATCCAGTCGACAATAGTATGCTCAGGTAGTGGTTCACTGAAATAAAACCCCTGAACCTCATCACACCCTCTTGGCGAAAGAAATTCGAGTTGTTCCAGCGTCTCAACACCTTCAGCAATGACTTTCAGCCTCAAACTGTGACCCAGCGCAATAATTGCCTCAGCAATAGCAGCATCATCTGCATCAGTTGAAATATCCCGGATAAACGACTTGTCAATTTTCAAGGTGTTTAACGGAAACCGTTTTAAATAACTCAATGAGGAATAACCGGTACCAAAGTCATCAATAGAAATATGCATTCCCAACTTCTTTAATTCATGAAGAATCTCGATGGCCTTTTCCTCATCATCCACCAATACACCTTCTGTGATCTCAAGCTCAATATAAGACGGGTCAACACCCGTCTCTTCAATAATTGCAGAGATAATGCCAACAAGATTTCTTTGTTTGAACTGACAGGCTGACAAATTCACTGACACCCTGAACAAAGGAAGGTCTCTGTTTTGCCACTCTTTTAACTGCAGACAGACTTTCCGCAGCACCCACTCCCCTATCGGAATGATCAAACCGGTCTCTTCCGCTATGGAAATAAACTGTTTAGGGGACAACAAACCCAACTCAGGATGTTGCCATCGTATCAGGGCTTCCATGCCAATCATTTCACCACTGGACAAGTTAATCTGTGGCTGGTAATAGAGCAGAAATTCATGATTATCCAGCGCCTTACGCAAATTATTCTGAAGTAACAGGCTTTCTATTGCCCGGGTATTCATATCTTCAGTATAAAATTGATAATTGTTGCGTCCTGCCTGTTTTGCACGATACATCGCTGTATCTGCATTTCTAATGAGCGATTCAATATCATCACTATCTGACGGATATATGGTGACACCAATACTCGCGGTGACGAACATGTCATGTCCTTCCAGTATGAAGGATTTTGACATTGCACCTAACACTTTTTTAGCCGCAATATCAGCATCAGAAACATCGACTATGCCTTCCATGACAATCGCAAATTCATCGCCGCCCAGCCGGGCAACGGTATCACCTTCACGCGCACAGGATCGAAGCCGCTCTGATACCGCCTGGAGTAATTGATCACCGACCAGGTGACCCAGACTATCATTAATGGTCTTGAACCTGTCGACATCCAGAAACATCAAAACTACAAGGTGGTTATAGCGTCTTGCATAGGCCATGGCATGGTCAAGACGGTCCCGAAATAATGTTCTGTTCGGCAACTTGGTTAACGAATCATAGTTAACTACATAACGAAGATGCTGCTCTGCCTGCTTGCGTTCAGTAATGTCCCGGGTTGTGCCTTCTATGCCAATAATTTCTCCACCTTCATCGAAGCAATACTGCGCATTACTGGACACATGCATGATAGAACCGTCTTTACGATTCATAGCCATTTCATAACTATTAAGCTCACCATCGTTTTCTTTCAAGGCTGCCAGAAACTTGCTATGACCTTCAGGATCAACATAAAGATTTTTCAGGTTCTCACCAATTAATTCATCCAGCGAATATCCCAGCAACTTTTTAACCGATGGTGACACTAATACCAACTCACCATCATTGTTGGTTCTATAAAATGTATCCTGCATATTACTCAGGATAGTGCTTAATTTTTTCTCCGATGCTCTTATCTTCTCTTCTGCACGTGTGCGTTCAGTGATATCTGTCATCACTCCGATCACACCATTTACCTGGTTATTCTGATCTATAATAGGTGACCACCATAGTTCAAAAACAGCATGATCAAGACTGAGCACAGAAGTAAATGTCTCCCCCAACATCGCCCGCTTGAAATCTTCCTGTACTTGCTCTACATCCTCATAGAGAGAATAAATTGACTGACCAACAACTTCACCGAATTTTAGCCCGATACTTTCCAGTCCTTTACCTTCAGACATAGTAAAAACACCATTCTGGTCCAATGCAAACAATATAATCGGTGTGTTATTTATAACAGCCCGGAATCGCTGCTCACTGGCACGTAAAGCCTGTTCTGTTTTCTTACGCTCGACAGCTTGTTCAAGAAGCTGTCTATTGGCACGTTCTAACGCTGAAGTTCTATCCAGAACCCGCAGCTCAAGCTCCTCTTGTGCCTTGCCCAGTTGTTTTTCAATTTTTTTCCGTTCGGTAATATCTCTGATGATACTCAGAATATAACGTTTGCCGGCATATTCCATTACGCTCAACGTCACACCAACAGGCATTTTCGAACCATCTTTGCAGAGAATCACCTTATCACGCAGCCTTTCCGGTTCCAGGCCGTCATGAGTGACTGATTGTGCGAAATAGTCTTTTACCTTATTGCCAATTAATAAGCTGAAGAAATTAACATTCTGTATTTCGTCTTTGTTATACCCCAGAAAATCCTCTACACGTTTATTGGCATCAACAATCGTACCATCCTGATCAACAACCAGAATTACATCACCCACATCATTCAATAATGTGCGATATTTTTCTTCGGATGCTGATGTTGACGCTGCTGCGGATGCTGAAAGGGTATCATTATTTTCTTTTTGTACCGTTATCTCTTCGATAATACTCAACGCATACTTTGGGTATCCATACTCATCACGCAATATGGAAACCGTCACCTTGCCATGTACTGATTGACCGTCTTTACGTAAATAACGTTTTTCAAACTGGTAATGATCTCTTTTCCCGGCAACCAGCTCTGTATATAGCCCTAGACCAGCTCGGGTATCGGCTGAATAAGTAAAACTACTAAACGTCATTTGTTTTAATTCAGCTGCGCTATACATCAACATCGACTGTAGCGCCTGATTTGTTTCCACAGGCCGGCCATTCATATCGACCAACATCATACCGACAGGTGCTTCTTTAAATATAGCCAGCATACGGTCCCGGCTATTGAGTAATGTATTATCCAGTCGACTATCCAGACTATCCTGAAAGGTACAAATAAATAAGCGATTTTCGCCAAGAATGAAGGGGCTTACGGAAATGTATAATTCAAATCGGGTGCCGTCCTTGTGTTTTGCGACGACATGTTGCTGATGGATACTGACAAGGTTAGAGTAGCCCAATATCAATTCACTGACGGGCTGGCCAACCAGCTCATGGGCCTGGTAGCCAAAATAACCTTTGGACGCGCGATTGATATAGCGGATAGTGGCGTCATTATCCAGAATAATGACACTCATTGGCAGTGACTGCAGAACAGCATCGCCGAAAAACTTATCTAGCGAATGGTTCCCCAAACCCAAATACTCCCCCGTTTAACTTCTGCCCTATACTAGCACAAGCTTTGCTTTCGTGTGTAAACAATTAAATGATAAGGCTTTTTATTCCCCGAGCCGTATCGTAACACTTCTTCAAGCAAATCAACAAACCCATCATGGTCATACCCATTTTGACGTTGATTAAAAACAAGCCTCGGTTATCTTCTACTGGCTTTGGTCGCACCCGATACGCCACGCTCAAACCTGCATATATAGACGAAATTGATAAAAAGCCAGCGTTCTGTGTTTAAATCCTGACCCGGACAAACATCCTCAGCTGGTCAAGCAGGCTTAATTGGTACTTCCCTGGTCTGTATTTTTTGCGCAGCGGAAACCAATATCATTAAATACCCGCGCCGGTTTTTCATAATCACGATGGCTTACACGAAATAATGCCGGGATAACATAATGACCGATACCGCCCCACCCCCGCCTCTGACCACTTTGTGCGTTTGGCCGCCGAACTGGCTTTTATATGTGGCTCCCGGATACATGTGATACCAATCAGCCACATTACCCGCTAAATCGTGTACACCATAAAAGGATTGCCCTGATGTGTATAAGCCCACTGGCACAACACCGGTTTCACTGTCTCCCGATCCTTCATTGAGTTTCTTCGGGTCCCACTCATTCCCCCACGGGTATTCCAGTCCATTTGGCCCACCTGCTGCTTTTTCCCACTCAGTCTCAGACGGCAATCTTTTGCCCACCCAGGTGCAGTATTGTTGCGCCTGAAACCAGCTGACCTGGTTAACTGACAATCGCGGCCAGCCGAGTATTTCTCTTTTCTGTTTTTCTATGGTCGCTTTAGCAATATTCCCTTCAGTGGCCTCAAAAAAGAGGACAAATTCGCCATTCGTCACTTCAAATTTATCTATCCAAAACGCATCCTGAAATATTTTTCGCTGTGGGTGTTCATCAACATATAGGGGCTGTATAAAACCATAATCCTTTGCCTCTTTATCAACGTTATTACTGCCCATAATAAACTCTCCGGCAGATACAAAAATCATTTCACTTTTATATTGCTGGCTGTCCTTTTCAGAACAGGCACCAAGAGTGAAGGAAAAAACCAGAATAAAAAAAGGGCAGCACAAATATCGCACAATCGTCATCGCCTGTCGTACAGCATTATGTCGTTCAGTTTGAGAAATAATTATTTACAATAACCACCATGAAACGGGGCTATATTCAAGATACAAGCATGCAATAAAATATTACGAGAGGAAAGGTATAATCAAACAAATAAAACAAGGTATTACAATAACAGGCACAGACCGATCGTACCCGGGCGACTCATTGTTCAAACCTGTTGTTTAAAACCTGTTATTTAAAACCTGTAGTTTAAAACCTGTAGTTTAAAACCTGAGTCGAAAGAGTGAAAACGCTCGCTTATCGTAACAGGGCGTTTAACGAGTCCGCGACTTCTGCCCAATCAGAATCAGAATCAATCGCTTCAGAAAGAAAAGAGGCCTGTGAAGGTGTCCACCACGGGGCTGCTTCGAGTAAGACATCAGGAGATAATGGCCGGTGATTTGCCACAAAATTGTTGATACTTGAATCATCGTCCGGCAATCCAAGTTGTGCAAACAGTATGTTCAACGATTTGAAAATACTATTAATCATAAAACCTCCTACTTCATTTAGTATAGTTGAACACCTTAATATTGTTAGCGACCCTGGTAAGCATTCCTTGAAGTATTTTTTACCTGTTTTTATAACCTGTTTTTATAACCTGCAGTGATGAAATCACAGTGCACACCATTATCTAAATAATTTGAAACACAATCTATTAACTGCTTCACATTGAGGCATTTTCAGACTGACTCTATTTTCACGAAGACCACAAAAAAACCCTATATAAATTAGCCATTTGTTAACGCGCACGCATGAAAAACCTGTTTTTCAATAAATAATACCTTTACAATCTCCAGCTAGATAAATAGTTCTTTTTCACCCAATTTGAGTATACCGATGCAAAATAAAAAACTTGGTCTATCAGGGTTTACTTATAAAGACCTTTTCTCGCCGCAGGGTCTGCAAAAACTGGACACGGAATTTCTCCTGCAACTTGAACAGTTAGACACTGAACTACATAAAAAATTAATCGACTATCGAAATAATTCTTTTGCAGGCGACTCCCTGCAAACCAGTCAATTGATTCTGGCCTGTGCACCCGTACTTGAAACCTTCATCGCCGAATTATTTGAAATCAGCGATAAAATCAGCGACTCAAAAGAAAAAACCCTGTCCCATAATCCTGTCGTCGCGTTCAAGAAAACCTTCGTGCTGCGTCGTGCACGTCGTCGATTATTGAAGAAGGAAGATATCGAGACATTTTCCGAGCTTAATAGCTGGCTGGAAAAAACATTAATAAAGCACGCACTTGATCCACATGACCAGGAGCTTGCAGTGTCCATGCTGGGCGAACAATTACTGTCAGACCAGGAGAATCATAAAGACCAGATTGAATTGTTAACGCGCTGGTGTATACGCGCCATGACCACAACCGAAGGTCAGTCCACAGTCAAAAACTGGGTCTGCTTCAAACTACCCGGGGGACTGGATTATCAAGCACTGGTCCCGACCGAAATCCGGCCTGATGACAAATTTAATCGCTTGCAAGGCATACCCGTAAATAACCGGCCACGCGACGGATTCAAACTTACAGACAAGCGCATGAACGCGCGGCAAGTGCAGAATGAAATCAATTATTGTGTCTTCTGCCATAAAAATGAAGGTGACTATTGCTCAAAAGGATTTCACGAAAAAAAGGGAGAGCCAGACAAAGGTTATAAAAAGAACCCGCTCAACGTCACATTAACCGGCTGCCCGCTAGGCGAAAAGATTTCTGAAATGCACAGCTTAAAACGCGATGGTCATACCATTGCGGCCCTGGCAACCATTATGATTGATAACCCTATGTGTCCGTCAACCGGGCATCGAATCTGTAATGACTGCATGAAAGGTTGTATTTATCAAAAGCAGGAACCGGTCAATATTCCAGAGATTGAAACGCGTTGCCTGACCGATGTTCTGGCACTCCCCTGGGGTGTGGAAATATATGATTTGTTAACCCGTTGGAACCCGTTACGTCAGAAACAATGGCTACCAAAGCCATATAATGGTCTGAAGGTGCTAATCACAGGCATGGGCCCCTCGGGCTTTACACTGGCCCACCACCTGTTGATGGAAGGTTTTGCTGTCGTTGGGACAGACGGATTAAAAATCGAGCCGCTGCCTCAATCCCTTATCGATACACCCATTGAAAATTACCGTGATATTGAAGAACAGCTTGATGAACGTATCATGGCGGGGTTTGGTGGCGTAACTGAATACGGTATTACTGTGCGCTGGGACAAGAACTTCCTGAAGCTGATTTACCTTACACTCATGCGTCGACCCTGTTTTCAGGTTTTTGGTGCCGTGCGTTTCGGCGGCACAGTGACGACAGAAGACGCATGGGAGATGGGCTTTGATCATATTGCCATCGCGGTCGGTGCCGGATTACCCCAGGCACTGCCTGTACCGGGAAGCCTGGCGCCGGGTATGCGCCAGGCGAATGATTTCCTGATGGCTTTACAGCTCACCGGTGCAGCCAAGGCATCCAGCCTGGCCAATTTACAGGTAAGACTGCCCGCCGTCGTCATCGGCGGTGGTTTGACCGGCATTGATACTGCCACAGAAGTACAGGCCTATTATATTCAACAAGTCGAAAAATTACTTTCCCGTTATGAACAACTGGAACAAAGCATCGGCAAAGATGCCATTTATCAACAACTCGATGAAGTTTCCCGTCTTATACTGGAAGAACAACTGGAACATGGAAAAGCGGTCAGGCGTGAACGAGACCGCGCATCCAGTGAAAACGAACAGGCTAATTTTATCCCCCTGATTCAATCCTGGGGAGGCGTCACGGTGGCATACAGAAGGAACATGAATGAATCTCCTGCGTACAGAAGCAATCATGAAGAAGTCACTAAAGCGCTGGAAGAAGGTATTTATTATGCGCAAGGTATCGAACCTGTTGAAGTAAAAGTGGACAAGTACGGCCATTCTGAATTTCTGGTCTGCCAGGTGCGCGAAAAAGATGCTGACGGGAACTGGCACAATACTGATAAGTGCATGACATTACCCTCACGCGCCATTTTTGCCGCCACAGGTGCCCGACCCAATATCGCCTATTCATTTGAGCATCGTGACAGTTTTAATAAAGAAAACGGGCATTATCAAACGTACCGCCATATCGACGGTCAACTTGTGCAAACGCCTGTGACAGAACATATTAAGAAAGAAAATTTTGGCGCCTTTACCTCATACGATGATAATCAACACCACGTCACGTTCCTGGGTGATACTCATCCTGTTTTTAATGGCAATGTCGTAAAAGCAGTGGCATCCGGTATGCGGGTCTATCCACAAATAGTGTCATCATTCGGTGATCGTGCAAGCCAGCAAGGTAACGAAGAGGAATACCAGTCATTTAGCCACAACATAACTTCACTTTTTAAAACAACGATTGATGATGTTATCCGCCATGCTCCCACCACAATAGAAATTAAAATCCATGCGCCTATGGCCGCTAAACGTGCGCATCCCGGCCAGTTCTTTCGGTTGCAAAGCTACGAAACATTCGCACCAGTTATTGAAAACACCAAACTACAAACAGAAACAATGGCGCTGACCGGCTCGTTTATCGACAAGGAAAAAGGGCTTATTTCGTTGATGGTCATGGATAAGGGTACAAGTTCGAAAATATGCACCACCTTCAAAAAAGGTGACCC
This sequence comes from Gammaproteobacteria bacterium, assembly GCA_030610155.1. GTDB lineage: Bacteria > Pseudomonadota > Gammaproteobacteria > SG8-11 > SG8-11 > JAADIM01. The sequence continues at coordinate 9,155 of JAUWSG010000008.1, read as the reverse complement.
AATTTCGCTGATGGGCCCCTCAGGTGTCAGAATGCACATACCTGAAGACAGGGAAAACATTCTGATCATTGGCGATTCGCTATGCATCCCTCATATTCTGGGAGTGGGGCCTGCCATGCTGAAGGCTGGAAATAATGTTTCTTTTATCATGCATCTTGATCATGACGGGGAATTATATTGCCAGGATGAGCTGGAAAAGGCGGCAAGCCATATCATCTGGAATGTAAAAGAAGGCCAGGCAATTAAATCACGCCGCACACAGGACATGACGGGCAGCGGTGAGTTGCTTGATGTGATTAATAACTTTGCGGACGATAATATTACATCAACGGACGAAAAATTTATCCACGCACGGGATATTGATCGCATTATTATTGTTGGCAACCAGAAACTGGTGCGCACGTTCAGAGATGCTTATGAAAATAAATTAAAAGACTTAATGCCGAAAGTCGGCGTGAGAGTAACGGCATCCATCAGCACTCAAATGCAGTGTATGTTAAAAGGTGTTTGTTCACAGTGCCTGCAATGGCAAATTGACCCACAAACCGGCAAACGTACCAAGGCCGTATTTGGCTGTTCCTGGCAAGACCAGCCCCTGCATATTGTTGATCTTGATAACTGGGAAGATCGATTGTCACAAAATAACTTACAGGAAAAAATGTCAAATATGTGGCTGGAGCATCTCTTTCAACAAAAGGAAATTGAAAGAGTTTAGGAGTGAGTTCAATAATTAAAGCTATTTACCGCAAAGGCGCAAAGAACGCAAAGTTTTAATACATTAAAAATCTACAGACAAAAACTTTTGATATAAGCGTTATATTTAACTCATATGTTTTTAATAAATATTTTATGTTTCTTTGCGTCCTTTGCGCCTTTGCGGTGAAAAACAAGAGGTTAATCTAATCAACAGGTACCTGATGCTACATTTCATCCCAGCCTTCCCAGATAGGTGTCACATTATCCGGTAAGGGGGGGAATCGACCCAAATCAACGAATTTATTGTCCGGACTATGAAAGTCTGAGCCTATTGATGCGGCCAGACCAAACTGATTGGCCAGACTAATATTATTCTCGATAACTTCACGTGTACTGCCGCTGTTTATCACTTCAATGCCTGCACCCCCAACATCAGCAAATACGGCCAGCAACTTTTTCATTTTGGTATTTGTCATTTTATATCTTGCAGGATGCGCGACGACCGCACAGCCACCCACGGATTGTATTAATTCAACAGCTTCATCCATAGGTATCCAGTCGACTGAAACATACCCGGGCTTCCCTGGTACCAGGTAACGTTTAAAAACCTCGGACATAGTTCGTGCTTTGCCTATGCTGACGATATAACGGGCAAAATGGGTACGGGTAATATTATTATTTAAACTAAACTCCCGGGCGCCGGCCAGCGCATTATTAATACCCACTTTTTCCAGACGTTGAGCCATTTCCTGCGCACGTTCCTGCCTGATTTCTTGCACCGCAGCCAGTCTTGTTTTCAGTCTGTCAGAGCTGGCATTAATATTTAAACCAACGATGTGAACATGATTTTTCTGCCAGGTAACGGAAAGCTCAATGCCGTGCACCAGTGTAATACCATGAGAGGTCGCACTTTTTTGCGCGTCCGACAAACCAGAAGTGGTGTCGTGATCCGTCACTGCCAGCACATTTACACCGCGGTGCCTGGCCCGCTTGATCAGCTCATCGGGCGTCAGTACGCCATCTGATGCGGTGGTGTGACTATGAAGGTCGTAGACGAGAGAAGTCATTAGTCCCGGAAATTATCAAATTGCAAAGGTAATTCCAGATCCGCACCACGCAACAGTGACATGACACCTTGCAGGTCATCCCGTTTTTTTCCAGTAACGCGTACTTTTTCACCCTGGATAGCCGCCTGCACTTTTGTTTTAGAATCTTTTATCATCTTCACTATTTTCCTGGCCAATGGTGTATCAATACCCTGTCTCAAAATCACCTTTTGATGCGCCACTTTCCCTGTTACTTCTGGTTCTTCAACTTTTAAACACGCGATATCTATTTCCCGCTTGGTCAGCTTCAAATTTAAAATATCGAGCATTTGCTTTAGCTGAAATTCCGCTTCGGCTGACAATGTAATTTCAGCTTCATTTTGCTCATATTTGGCATTTGCCCCTTTAAAATCAAACCGGTTTCCTACCTCCCGGTTTGCCTGATCAATCGCGTTTGTCAATTCATGCATATCAACTTCAGACACAATATCAAATGATGGCATTACACTCTCCCTATATCCGCTCGTAATATCGCTACAGGCCGTATTTTACTGCATTTCTGTAAAAAAAATAGGAAGAAAGGCTTTATATCGTAAAAATAAAAACATCAGTATTATTGATAGAGGCTCCCGGAGCATTCATATCAACAATTTTCACTATCAGCTCTGAGACATCAAAAATATTTTTTAATCGTTAACTGAATACCGGCGCTACGTGTTTCACTTTCAGGTTCGTGCACAACAATACTATTCGTCAGACCACCCAGCGTTTTATCGGCACTACGACCAAAACTCCATGCTTCAAAATACAGTGCAGCTGAATATTGCAGACTATTTTTTACATTGCTTTGAAAAATTAATTTAAACCGGCTGCCTAAACGACTCCCCAAACCCAGTGTGGGTTCGCCATACCCGAACGAGGTCAAATCAATTGTGATTTTCGGGTTCAAAATATATAACAAACCGGCGTCAAGTATGATTTGGCCGGCCTGACTGGTATAAAATGGGTGAACCAGGCCAATTGCGGCCTCGCCCCATTGGTAAGCCTCAAAAAGTCCCGAAACATTCCCTTTTCCCAGGATATCCCTGTCCCAGTGATGAAGGCTGATACCTAGATAAAGTCTCTCAGGTGCAGAGTCTGTGTTTGTTTTCCAGCTGTACCTGAGTCCGATGTCATACAAGGTTTGATCTGTTTTTGTTTGGAAAGGTGTGCCCCCTTGTGTTTGGCCGTCATAATCAACCTTGCCGCTGAAGTAGGCTGCTTTTATCGACAATAAATTCTGCTTGAGCCCCACTACTCTGGAAGCTGAAAATTCGATTCCCGGTATAAAACCTGTTTCTTTATCCAGCTCAACACCATTATCATCAAATTCAGTGTAATTAAAATAATGCGCGGTAGGTGAAATCGCGATACTGGTTTGTGCCGTTTGCTGAGCAAACAGTCGGGGACTCACTAACAGCAGGTATGTAAGCATTAAACAGCAAATAACATTCTTGATATTTCTTCTTGAACGGGTCAATCTCTAATCCTGCTGACAATTCATCTGGTAAACAATCCACAACACTCCGGGCTCATATTTAAATCGGCAGTAAAACTCACCTGATTAACCATTTAAAACAAATTCCCATATTGTCCTGCCTGATGCTATTTTACATAATATAAGAGCTGAATATCAGCTCCCTTTAAGGTATGTCATACTCGACGATTAAATGCATAATAAGATTGATATTTGTTTAAATATCAGCGAGATTACGCAGCAAGCTCGCCTGTCTTCCTGAAGTAACAGACAAACAGGCATCAATCAGTTGTTTTTCACATGCAGGAATCATCATGGCCTTATTTCGTCGCACTTTATCAGAATATTTATTCAGGCGTTTTGTATTAAAGCTTTATTCAAAAAACCTGCTGCTGGATATGCAATTACAAGCAAAAAAAGAATCGCTGGACTATATCAATAACCACATGAAGGATGCAGTATACTTCCAGGATCATCAACGCCTGGTTTTATTTGCTGTTTCTCAAGTCAAGGAACAGGGCCTGTTTATGGAGTTGGGTGTGGCCCGTGGACGCTCTATACGCTGGATCGCTGAAAACGTAAACAAGATTGTCCATGGCTTTGATTCTTTTGAAGGCATTCCGGAGTCCTGGAATGGCAATATTGCCGGTACTTTTAGTCGCCGTGGAAAACTGCCTAAAGTACCCGATAATGTAAAACTCCATATCGGACTGTTTGATGACACCTTGCCGCCTTTTTTGGAGTCCAACCGAAACGACATTGCCTTTATGCATGTTGATTGTGACTTATACTCATCCACCAAAACAGTTTTTGAATACACCGGAACTCATATAAAGCCCGGGGCAATCATTTTATTCGATGACTATTACAATTACCCGAACTGGCAGGACCATGAATTCAGAGGGTTCAAGGAATTTGTAGAACAACACAATATCAAATATGAATACATCGCTTATTCAGTAACGGGACAACAGGCGGCGGTTAAAATATTAGAAAATCCGATTTATGTCGCGCAATCATGAGATGATCATTGCCAGATGGCACAATTATCAGGCATCTGTGCCCCATACTATTAGACAATTCTTTGGATGAGAGAGAGGTTCTTCTTTTAGCATTCTGGCACCAGGAATCATTTCAACCAATTCATCGGAATTATAAGAATTGTACTCTTTTGGTGTAATTTCGTTATAAGTTATATAACCTCTTTTTGAGTTTAATATTACCTTATTTAAATAAACATTTTGTATCGTGCGAGGAAGTTCTGTAAAAGCATAATTGCTTATCACTAAATCATAATCTCTCTGATTTAATTCATTCATCGTATTATAAGTTAAGACTGAATTAACAATGTAATTATCCAAAAATCTTTGAGCTAAAGAAAGAGCTGGCTGTATATCAACCAGGCAATATGTGGCAGGCTTATAATAAGAGTTGATTACGCGGCACTGCCCACCGTATCCAATACCTATTTCACAAATGTTCAAATTATCCAATGGGTGAAAGTATTTTTTAAGATCGGTTAGCACCTTGATATATCGAAGAGTAGAAGGTGAAATTTCCCCGACATCAGGATACACATACATTCTTGGGTTGCCATAATCATCATTTGATTTAAAGTTATTTATCGCGCCTAATATATCTGTGTCCTTGGATATCAATTGTAGATATTGCTTGCCTTGCTCTTCCGACGCATGCTCCAATATTTTATTGTAGATGGGATTTCTTCTGAAATTATTGAAAAATCTATAATCGCTGCTGGCATTGATACAAACCTGCGGATAGGACTGATTGTCTGACAAGCTGGTAGAATTACGTCTAGGAACAGACATGCAATATATTTTTTGAAAAATTTTAGTAAATGGATTTCTCATTCTTTATCCTTTTATTTCAATATGATTCTTAACTTCTTATATAAAGCAACATGTCTTTCTTTTCCCGTAAGATTTAAAATCTTCCCAGAATACACAGTCAAACTACCTTCCTGTACCAGATATCATAATAATTACCACTCCTACGCGTCGCAAACAAGTTTCGAGCGTGCTCTCTGAATCCCTGGCTGGCAAGATACTTTTGAATATCGTCTACCTGGCAACAACCTTCGTACGACTCAAAATCTGAAACCTCTGTTTTTATATATCTGAAATGACCAAGCATTTCCTCTGCCCCCTGAAGTACCAGCAGTTCAGATCCTTGCGTGTCCATTATAAGTGCATCATATTTGTCGATATTTATATTTTCTTTTTTTAAAAACGCGGGCAACGTAATACTTTCAAGTGAAATAGTACGTTGAATACCCACCCCGGGCCAGATATCCTTATGATATTTAAAATCAAAAATAGACGAAGACGCTCCGTCATTATCTGCAACATTAAAATCATATTTTTCATTTTCCTTATCAGTAATAAGATATTGAAATGATTTCTGACGATCATAAGCTTCCAGGTTTTTCTTTAATGTCTCATATACCTCAGGTATAGGTTCCACCCAGATCACATCCAGATTGTAGTGTTTGTAGAGATCTCGTTCCTGACCTGTATTGGCACCGACATGAATAACGCCCCTGAGTTCTTCAAGAAAACGATCAGGATCTTTTTTAAACCAGGATCCCATTTTCCTGGCAAATCGATTGAATATTCTCATTCTGTTTCCTCTAACTAAACAAAATCGATGATTTGTTAAGGCGCCTGGCTGTCAACTAACATAACAGTTTCCAATAAACAATATGATTATCTTTTAACCAGTCTGGAAAGCACCCATAAATCTGATTTCGCAACACACCGGAATTGATCCATATTACCACACTGACTTTTTAAACATGGCAAACATATAAATAAACCTGACCGACTGTGTCTAATAACCTGGCTAGCAACATTATTTTCGAGCAAATCTGGTGGATATTAAAGTACAATGACATTATGGTCACAAATACATTCTGAATTCGGTTCCACTAAAATAATGTTATTGAAAACCTGATATATCGGAAATTTTGAATAAACGCTATCCTGAAAAATTTTGGGACGCACCTGTAATGACATGCGTCATAGTTTTTAAAAACACACGGGACACTACAGTAATATAGGAGATTAGGTAATGGGCATAGTAAATATGGGCGCCCCGGAAAACCATGTTCGTTTCTTAAAAAATAAAATGGGGCTTGATACCTTTGTGGAAGGTGGCACATATATAGGCGAAACAGCTCTTTTAATGAGCGACTTCTTTGACAAGGTTTATACAATTGAAAAATCAGATGAAATATATGAAATTGCCAGGAAAAACATCAACGCCAGACAAAACATTAGCTTATTAAAAGGTGACACCAGAGAACACCTGGAAAAAATATTGGCTGAAAACGACAACCTGTTGTTCTGGCTCGATGCACACTGGAGTGGCGGCTTGACCTATGGAGAAAACGATGAGTGCCCGTTAATAAAGGAATTGGAGATCATTTTTTCACATCAGAAAAATTTTGCGATATTGATTGATGATGCCAGACTGTTTCTCGCGCCTCCCCCGGAACCTCATAAACATTATAATTGGCCATCCTTAAAAGAGATAATTAATGCCCTGCCACAGGGCATTGACTTAACCATATTCGAAGATGTTATATATCTTGTACCAGAATCAATATCGGATGAGTTCAAAATATTCATTCAAAAAGAAATCACGCAAAAATGGAAAGAGTATCATGAGAACAAAAAAGGAAGCATTTCAAAAGGTATTCGATTGGCAATAAAAGGTCTTTTTCATGGTAAATTATAATCCTCAATAAGCCATCTTTCATTGGAGAACTTTCCTGGTGATACTTTTTTTAGCCAAAGGTCAATTAGGTAATCAGATTTTTCAGTATATGTTCCTTAAGTCAATTCAAAAAAATAATGAAAAATTAATTGTCTCAGGCTTTGAAGATTTGCAGGAAGATTTTGAGATCACGGACATTATAAACCTGGAAAAAAGAACAAAATTTATAAACACGCTGATCAATATAGGCAAGCGAATATTGAGGGCATTGAGCAGCATAAGACTTATAAACGCTATCCAGGTATTACATGACGTGGCTTCAGGCGACCCAAACAAGGAGACAACTGATTATCGCTACACCAGAGGTTTGATAAGCTCAATAACGTTTGTAAAGCTGGGCTATTTTCAAAGCGAGGATTTTTTTGACGAGGCATTAACAAAAGAATTAAAAATAAAAAAGAAATATCTGGATGCAGCCAGCGAAATTTTAAAGCAATGCCCTGAAGATGCTCAAAAGGTATTTGTCCACATCCGAAGAGGTGATTACAGGAATCTCAAAATTTTTGGCAAAAGTATATTATTACCGACGAGTTATTATAAAAAACAGATTAACTATTTCATTAACAACAAACAAAACTGCTTTTTCATTTTTCTGAGTGATGACCCAGAATTTGTTGAAAAAGAATTCTCCTTTATTAAAAATAAATTAATCTCCTTTAACACACATTTCGGCACTGATTTCGCTATTATGACAAAATGTCAAAATGCCATTTTGAGCCCAAGCAGCTTTAGTTGGTGGGGGTCTTATTTAATGCAAAACAGGGACACCGTTTTTGCGCCGAAATACTGGCTTGGATTCAATGCCGGTATCGAATTTCATCGCAACACAACACCGGGATTTGCCAAAGAAATTGAAGTATAGTGTAGCTCAGCATCACCGATGAAAAACAATGAATTAGATTACGGCACAGGTTAAAATCAGCAAGATTATTCTGATGACAATTCATCATTTTTAACAACTTCGATACGTATATATCATTCAATGGTCATTACAAAAATACATCAACTCAAGTCTGATTATTTCAGTAAATATGATTGGCTCGATTTGATTATTGTCTCAGTTGCTTTCCTGTTCTATGCCACCATCCTCTGGGATATTTCAATTGCCAGATCCTGTTATCTGCTTTTGGCACTGATTGGGCTGTACTTAATCATCACCCGCAAAATCACCTACGAACTGAGCAAACTTGAAAAATTGTTTTTATGGTCAATCGCGGCCTATTTTAGCTGGATACTCATCACGTACTTCATCAATGGCATGCCAGAAAGAGGTGGTCGTTGGATCATGAATAGACAGCTCCGAATTCTGCTAATCATTCCAATTTATTTAATGCTTCGAAGCCGCCCGATACCTGTCAATGCATGGTGGTTGATGATCAGCGGTGGTGCGATCGTGGCAGGATTAATTGGCATTACTCAGGTTAATTGGGCTCCTGGTTGGCCATCAGGCAGAGCAGCTGGCGACATTGGCGCCATCCTTTTCGGCGGTATCAGTTTATGTATGGCTTTTATGTCACTGACAGGCATAAAATATTTTTCCGGAAAAAAAATAGCGTTATTATTCCTGGTCCCGGTTTGTCTTGGTTTGCTGGCAATGATACTTTCTCAATCACGAGGCGTCTGGATTTCACTGCCTTTCATCATATTGACTGTATTCTGGATTTTCGCAAGAAAATATTCAATCCAGCGAAAAATCCTTATATTACTTACACTCATAATGATCCCGGTTATTTTACTCCAGTTCCCGGCAACACAAAATAGACTGAAAATCGGGATTACCAATTTTAATAAATATATACAAAATGAAAATATCGGTGACACAGATATAAATAATTCTGTAGGTTTAAGAATCGAAACGTGGCGTATAATGTTCAACACGGTTAAAGAAAATCCTGTGTTTGGCATCGGGATAGGTGGCTATAAAGCCGAAAGGCAACGTCATATTGAAAATAAGGACGTTAGCAAAATTGTTGAGGTGATACCCCATTCACATAACCAGTATCTGGAAGTTGCGGTTTACAGCGGATTATTAGGCTTAGCACTACACCTGTGCATCTATATACTGCCAGGTATCGTGTTTTACCAGCGCATCAAAGACC
>JAUWSG010000124.1 GCA_030610155.1 Gammaproteobacteria bacterium | reverse complement strand
CCACTTTTTACGGGTTTTTGTTTGCTCACATTTCCAGAAGGGGGCATTTGTTTTGAGCTCATTGATAATAAAGCGGTTGGCATTAAAGGTGGCAGAGCGATGTTCTGCCCAAGTCGCGATGAGAACAATGGGCTCACCTGGTTGTATATGCCCTATCCGGTGAATGACCAGCAAATCCTGCAGCGGCCATTTTCCGTTTGCAGTTTCACAGATTTGGCGGATTTTATTTTCCGTCATGCCGGGGTAGTGTTCCAGAAACATTGATTGAACCTGGTCAGCATCATTGAAATCACGCATTGTGCCGACGAAACTGGTGCAGGCGCCAAAGTATTTTTCTGTCAGGCCCAGCTGGAAATCAATTATTGCCTGGTAGGGTTCAAACGAGGTTTCCTGAATCACAATTTTCAAGTTTATTCCCCGAAATATCAGTAAGTTCTAGCAGTTAGAATAGTTGTTCATCAACATCAGTATCATTGTTATCTTCGCCACTTGTTGTGGTGTCAGTGTCAATGTTGACGAGCGTAGAGTCGGCTTGTCGTTTAGGCACATTGGCAATACGAAATGTTTCAAAAATTGCCTTCCTGTTATTGCTGGTGGCAAGCAAACCGGTTTCGGGGTCAATACGGACTGTGACCAGGCCCTCTGGTTGTTCAAAACTTTTTTCCTTGTAATTCGCCAGTGCGCTGCGCATAAAGTCAATCCACATGGGTAATGCGGCACGAGACCCGGTTTCCCGGTTGCCTAATGGATGTGGCCGGTCGAAACCAACCCAGGTTGTGGTCACGATATTGGGATTGAATCCTGAGAACCATGCATCAAGTTGATCATTTGTTGTGCCGGTTTTTCCGGCAATATCTCCCCGGCCCAGTTGTCTGGCACGACGTCCGGTACCTAAACGTATTACATCTTGCATCATGGACGTCATTAAATAATTATTTTGCGGCGTGATAGCGCGCTCGGCAATCTTGTCAGGAACAGCAAAAGGCAATGGGCCTTCAGTCTCGTCCACATAAAAAGTCATTTCTTCGTTTAATTCAGACAATGACTGTTTATCGGCTTCTGCCAGCAAGGTGTCTTCACATTGACGACAGACCGTCGCGGGATAGGTTTGCATGAGGATTTCTTCGTCCCGGTCCTCTATACGTTGTATCAGATAGGGCTGTACACGATAGCCACCGTTTGCAAATACAGCGTAGCCGGTCGCCAGTTCTATTGGCGTGATCGAGCCACTGCCTAATGCGAGAGATAAATCTTTCGGTAAGTGTTGTGTGTTAAATCCAAACCTGGAAACATGTCTTAATGCAGTGCGGATGCCTATCGCGCGTAACAGGCGAATTGATATTAAATTGCGTGATTTTATCAACCCCTGGCGTAGTCGTGTTGGACCAAAAAATTTTCCACTGTAATTTTCAGGGCGCCATTCATCTTCCAGTCCCGGGTCATCAAAGACAACAGGCGCATCATTAACTAATGTCGCGGGTGTGAAGCCATGTTCCAGTGCGCCGGAATAGACAAAGGGCTTGAAATTTGAGCCGGGCTGGCGTTTAGCCTGGGTGACACGGTTAAATTTGCTCCGATTATAATCAAAGCCTCCCACCAGTGCGTTAATGGCGCCGTTTTCGGGATTTAGAGAAACGAGCGCACCTTCGACAACGGGGACCTGGGATAATCGCCATTGATCATCGTTGCTGTTTTTCGTTTTCATTTTTTGTACCAGCACAATATCGCCGGTTTTAACGATGTCTGCTGCGACGGAGGGAGGTATTCCAGATCTGTTTTCATCAATAAAAGGTTTGGCCCATTTCAAACCAGGCCAGTATATCGGTATGATGTTTCTGGTTTCTTTGATATAGACAACAATACTTTGGTCTTGCGTTGCAATAACTAATGCAGGGTAAAGATTGCCACGTTTTTTAAACCCCTCCAGACTTTCCCGCCAGACTTCGGTTTCTTCCAGGTCCTCCATTGCCTCTACGTCAGGTAAATCGATGTGTTGTTCCGGGCCGCGATACCCGTGCCGCAGGTCATATGCCAGTAAAGCTTTGCGAAGTGAATTATTTGCGGCTATCTGCATTTGTGTATCAATTGTTGTAAAGATTTTATAGCCCGTTGTATACACCTCGTTACCATACAGTTCGATCGCTTCGGCGCGCGCCATTTCGGCAATATAAGGCGCGTCAACTTCGACTGATTGCGCGTGTAATTCTGCAGTGACTTCTTCTTCCATGGCGGTATCAAATTGCTCGTCATCAATGAATTCGAGTTTATGCATTCTGCCCAGGACATAATTTCTACGGATCAGCGCCCGTTCCGGATTAACAATAGGGTTGTAGGCCGAAGGGGCTTTGTATAAACCAGCAAGCATAGCCAATTGAGCGATCGTTAATTCTTCAGTCTTTTTACCATAATATATCTGAGCGGCCGCACTGACACCATATGCCCGCTTGCCCATGTACATTTTGTTGATATACAGCTCCAGAATTTCGTCTTTGGAGAGCTCATTTTCGATTTTGAATGATAAAAATATTTCGTTTAACTTGCGGAAATAAGTTTTTTCTCTGGATAAAAAGAAATTTCGCGCAACTTGCATGGTTATTGTGCTGCCACCCTGGGATTTTTCACCTGTGCGGATGAGTTTAAAACCAGCGCGCAATATACCTTGATAGTCCACGCCGGGATGGACATAAAATCGATCATCTTCAGCGGCCAGGATGGCCTGGATCAGTTTCTCGGGGACGTCATCAATGCGTACCGGCGCACGCTTTTTTTCACCAAATTCTGCTATTAACTTACCATTCCTGGTGTAAACCCGCAGTGGGACCTGTAGTTTTACGTCTTTTAGGGTCTCGATTGAGGGCAGTCCGGGGACGATATAGGCGTAGGTACCCACAGCAATAATCAGCCCAAATGCGAAGATTGAGGCTATGGAAATGAGAATGAATTTTTTTAAAGTCCAGCGAGGGGTCATGTTCTATGTGGCTTGCAGCAAGGATCGTTTGATGAAAAGACGCTCAAAGTATAAAACTTCCAATTAGATCAGGCTAATACTATTTTTTCTTTATCCAGTTTTTGAACTATATTTGAGTTAGTGCATTTTATATTAAGTTTGTATATTTGCTGCCGATTATACCTTCGTTGGTTAAATAGGTAGTGATTCAGTTAACAATACAAGGAAATACAGTGTGAGTTTGGCAAAATTTTTTAAACCTAAAAAGCCGTCAATTCTGGGGCTGGACATCAGTTCTACCGCGGTTAAGCTGCTGGAATTGTCAAAAAGCGGGTCCCAATACCGGGTTGAGTGTTATGCCGTTGAACCTCTTCCCGCGAACTCGGTTGTAGAAAAAAACATCACTGATGTTGAGGCCGTTGGCGATGCCATTCGGCGCGTGGCTAAACGATCTGGTGCGCGTGCAAAACTGGCCGCGGCGGCTGTTCCTGGATCTGCTGTAATTACTAAGGTTATTACCGTGCTGGCTTCATTGACCGAAGATGAAATGGGCAGCCAGATTGAGGTTGAGGCTGATCAATATATTCCTTATTCCCTCGATGAAGTTAACCTGGATTACCAGGTAATGGGCCCGACAGAGGATAACCCTGAAACGGTGGATGTACTGCTTGCCGCATCACGTAGTGAAAATGTTGATGTCAGAATTGCGGCGATTGAGCTGGGTGGTTTAACACCTAAAGTGATTGATGTTGAGCCGTATGCCCTGGAAACGACTTATTCTTTAATTACACACCAGTTACCTGATGAAGGGCATGAAAAAACAATCGCCATCGTTGATGTTGGCGCGACGATGACAACACTTAATATATTACATGGTGGAAAGATCATCTATACACGTGACCAGATTTTTGGTGGCAAACAATTGACTGAAGAAATTCAGCGGCGTTATGGTTTGTCATATGAAGAGGCGGGTATGGCCAAGCGTCAGGGTGGTTTACCGGATAATTATGTTCCGGAAGTGCTGGAACCTTTTAAAGAAGCTACTGCCCAGCAGGTGAGCCGTTCTTTACAATTATTCTTTTCTTCCAGTGAATATAATTCTGTTGATTACGTGTTAATGGCCGGTGGTAGCGCATCTATTCCGGGTATTGATGATTTGATTGAAGAGAAGATAGGCACCAGCACCGCGATTGCTAATCCGTTTGCCAATATGTCTTTGGCGGGTCGGGTAAAAGCACAGGCATTGAGTAATGATGCTCCGGCGCTGATGATTGCCTGTGGTCTTGCTTTAAGGAGTTTTGATTAATGGCAAAAATTAATCTACTGCCCTGGCGTGAAGCACTAAAAAAGGAACATCAAAGACAATTTGCTTTTATGGCAGTTGGTAGCGCAGTTTTCATGGTGCTTATTATTGTCTATGTTCATATTCATTTTAGTGGGCTTATTGCACAACAAAACAATCGAAACAGTTTTTTGCAAAAAGAGATTGAAAGTGTCGAAAAAGACATTGTTGCAATTAAATCACTGGAGGCAGATAAACAAAATTTATTGGCCAGAATGAATATTATTCAACAGTTGCAGGGTAGTCGGCCTGAGATCGTGCATTTATTTGATGAATCCGCCAAAACGTTGCCGGAAGGTGTTTTTCTGACAAAGCTAAACAGAACGGGATCAACGGTTAAAGTTGAGGGCGTTGCGGATTCAAATGCAAACGTATCTACACTTATGAAAAATCTTGATGCTTCACAATGGATGAAAGGCCCCAGGCTGGACGTTATAGATTCGAGCAAGAAAGAGTTTGACGGATTAAGTTGGTTTAATTTGCGAGTTGGACAAACCCGACCAGCAAAAGATGATGAAAAGGGCGGCAAATAAATGAGCTTGGTGAATGAACTAAAGACACTGGATATTAATAATATTGGCAGCTGGCCAATGCTGTTTAAGGTGGTTGCGATTGGTTTTATTTGTGCCGCTGTGTTGGGTTTGGGTGTCTATGTTGATACGACTAATCAATATCAGGCCCTGGATAATGCGCAGAAAAAAGAACTGGAGTTAAAGAACACCTTTGAAGAAAAGCAGCGCAAAGCGGTGAATTTGAATGCTTATCGGAAACAAATGGAAGATATGCAGAAGATTTTTGGTGCAATGCTAAGACAGTTGCCGAGTAAAACAGAAGTCGCGGCACTGCTGGTTGACATATCACAGGTTGGGCTGGCAAGTGGTTTGGAATTTGAATTATTCAGGCCGTTGAATGAGAATCCGGTTGAGTTCTATGCAGAATTACCTATCAAAATACGTGTAGTGGGTAATTATCATGAATTTGGTAATTTTGTCAGTGGTGTTGCTGCATTACCAAGAATTGTCACAATACATGATTTTTCAATTAGCCGACATAAGGATAAAGAAAAAGGAGCGTTGGTGATGGAAGCGACCGCCAAGACTTATCGTTATCTGGATGAAGACGAAATTGCGGCCGGCGCCAGCAAAAATAGAAAGAAAAAGAAAGGAAGACGAGGATAGTCAGCTGCGCTTTAAAACGGTCTGGTTGTAGTGTCTTAATGTGATCAGTAAATTAAATTATTTTATTAAGTTGAGTTTAATTGTGGATAGTGTAAAGCAAGTGAATATTACTTCAAAAATATTGATTGTTGGTTTTGTTCTGACTCTGATGGCGTGTAGCAGTAGTGAGTTTGAGGATTTGCAGCAATATATCAAGGAAGTTAAGTCTCGGCCGGGTGCCCCGATCGCTGGCTTGCCTGAAGCGAAACCCTATGAGCGTTTTTTGTACCAGGATGGTGATTTGCGCGACCCGTTTAAACCTACTATTAAAGCGACTGCAAAGGCAGGTCCTTCTGGTGCCAATCAACTCCGGCCTAATATTGGTCGGGACTCTGAGGCACTTGAGAGTTTCCCTTTGGATGCGCTCAGGATGGTAGGTAGCCTTAAGCAGGATAATCAAAAATGGGGAATTGTAAAAACAACAGATGGGTTTATATATCGTGTGAAAAGAGGCAACCATGTAGGTAAAAATTTCGGAAAAATCACACAAATTACAGATTCGGAAATAAAGATTACAGAAATAATTTCGGACGGAATGGGTGGCTGGCTGGAAAGGCAAGCAGCTTTAAAAATAAGCGAATGATCCCATGGGGGCAATGAATATGGTGCACGTGAAAAGTGGGTATGTAGTAGAGGGTCTAACAAAGAGTATGAAGCACAAAGAAAAATTTAAGGGTGAATATAAAATGTATGGTTCATTTATGAGTGTAATGCAAAAAAGAATTGTCAGTATTGCAATGTTGTTTGCATTATTTTTAATGACGGCACAAACATATGCTGCTGATACTTCGCTGAATTTTATTAGTTTTACCTCGTTTGATGACGGTGTTGAGCTGCATTTGACTTTTTCCGGGCCGCCCCCTGAACCTGAAAGTTTTACCACAAATAATCCAGAAAGAATTACATTTGATCTCGCAGGTGTAACGCATAATTTGCCATGGAGTTTGCCGTTGCCTGTTGAAGTAGGTGCAGCAGATACGGTCAGTGCGATTGAGGCCAGTGGGCGTACACGTGTGGTCGTCAATCTTAAGGAAATGGTAGGTTATGAAACCCGAATACAAGGTAATAGTCTTTATATTACTCTGGGTGCGTCAGGAAGTGGTTCGGTCGCGCCTGCAGCCGCTGCTGAAGAAGAGGTTGTTGCAGAGCCAGCATCGATGCCTGCTGCTACAGGCGGGCAAACCAATGAACTGCTAGATGTTAGTTTTGTTGCCTTGCCCGGAGACCGCGCACTCGTCACGTTGCGTTTTTCAGCTTTGCCTCCCAAGCCTGAAAGTTTCACGATTGACGAGCCTGCAAGAATCGCGCTGGATTTTCCTGGTACTGCCAATAAGCTTCCCTGGCGCACAAGAAATATTGGTATCGGGATGGCTAGAAGCGTGACAGCCGTAGAAGCTGACGGCCGCACACGGGTTGTGCTCAATCTTGTTAAATTATTGCCTTATGAAACACGTGTTGAAGGTAAAACTGTATCAATAACTTTAAAGAGTGAGGCAGCTGCACGTAGCAGTGTATCCATTCCGCTGGCATCAGATACAACACCTTTTGAGGTGGTAGGTATTGATTTTAGACGCGGCGAAAGTGGAGAAGGCCGCGTTATTATAACGCTGTCGGATGCTGATGCTCCTGTCGACACCCGGGAAGCGGGCGGCAAGATTTTTGTAGATTTTCCAAACGCACGATTACCCGAGGAATTACATGAACGACTGGATGTTATGGATTTCGCGACACCGGTACAGTTCGTGGACGCCACGTCAACAAACAATCAGACACAGCTGACAATATCGCCAAAAGGGCCGTATGAGTATCTTGCGTTTCAATCCGGGAATACATTTACTATTGAAGTAAAACCGGTGACAGAAGATGCAAGGGAAGGCGAAATTGATCTGAGTAAATATACTGGTGAGAAATTGTCGTTGAACTTCCAGGACATTGAAGTGCGGGCGGTCTTGCAATTGCTGGCAGATTTCACCGGGTTGAATATGGTCACCAGTGACACTGTACAGGGCAGCTTGACCTTAAGATTGAAAAATGTACCCTGGGACCAGGCGCTGGATATTATTTTGAAGACTAAAGGTCTGGGTATGCGCCAGTCAGGTAATGTTATTATGGTCGCGCCAGGGGAAGAAATTGCTGCGCGGGAAAAACTGGAGCTCGAGGCACAGAGGCAGGTTGAAGAACTTGTGCCGCTTAAATCTGAGTTGATCGAGATCAATTACGCAAAAGCAACGGATTTAGCTGCACTGCTTGCATCGCAGGACAATACTCTGCTTTCCCCAAGAGGAAAAATCTCGATTGACGAGCGTACCAATACCTTGCTTATTCTGGAAACGTCTGATCGTCTGGCTGAAATACGCAAGCTTATTGTCAAGCTTGATGTGCCGATCAGGCAAGTGCTGATCGAATCGCGCATTGTTATCGCGAATGATAATTTTGCCAAAGAACTTGGTGTCAAGTTTGGTGTAACGGGCATTAGACAGTCAAGTGATAACCTGTTTATGACCACCGGCAAGATTGGTGGTAGTGATGGTGGTACGGATCCGATGGTCGGTGGCGCAATTGATAATATCATAAACACCGGCCAGCCTAATCCTATACCGATTGCAACAGGTGATGATGCCAATCCAGCTCAGCGATTAAATTTTAATTTACCGGCAGCGGGAAATGCAGGCAGCATTGCCTTCGCTATCCTGGGGTCCAATACTTTAATTGATCTGGAATTGTCAGCATTGCAAACAGAAGGTAAAGGCGAAGTTGTCTCCAGTCCGCGCGTGATTACCTCGGATCAGATGACAGCGGAAATCAGGCAGGGTACACAAATTCCTTTCTCTGAAGCTTCGTCCAGCGGGGCAACCAGTGTTTCATTCAAGGATGCGGTGCTGAGTCTGGCTGTAACACCCCATATCACACCTGATGATCGTGTCATGATGGACCTTAAAGTCACAAAAGACAGTGTCGGTCAGGTGGTGCCAACCGGTGATGGTGGTGCAGCACCGAGTATTGATACCCGGTCAATCGAAACCCAGGTACTGGTGAAGTCAGGTGAAACTGTTGTGCTGGGTGGTATTCACGAGCAGATCAAACGTAATGATGTCACCAAGGTGCCCTTTTTTGGTGATATCCCGTTTATTGGTGCACTTTTCCGCAATAGGTCAGTGACCGACCAGAACACAGAATTACTTATTTTTGTGACACCTAAAGTACTCAAGGATAATATTAGTT
>JAUWSG010000013.1 GCA_030610155.1 Gammaproteobacteria bacterium | reverse complement strand
GCGCACGGGGAAAAAACTGTTTTATTTTAAGTTCCTTCTCCCTTTGGGAGAAGGTTTTGCACATGGATGTGCTTATGTCGCGTGAGGCATGGATGCCGTAAGCGACTAGGATGAGGGGCGGTATTGAATTTAGCTTCCTTCTTTCCCTTGCTCTAACTATCTCCCTCACCCTAACCCTAACCCTCTCCCAAAGGGAGAGGGGACTAAAACCCTTTCTTTTTCTCCGTGACCTCCGTGGCAAAATCATTTTTTTAGGTCTTTTCCCCGTGCGCCCCGTGTCCCCCGTGGTAAAAAGGTTTAAGGTTCTTGTTGTCTACGCAGTTTTCTTGCCTTCCGTGCTTTCCAGTTTCTGATGACGTGCATCCGCCAGGCCAGCCTGACAATGATATTGCCAAGGATTGCACATATCACCCCCGCAACAAGTGACCCCAGGACTAGCGGCTGCCATATCAGCCCGATTTCATCCATAAACCACTGCATAGTAAACTCAAACTCAAGATCTTGTGCCGGTGTTTGTAAAATCCAGGCACCGACCAGGTAAGTGAAATAGAATATCGGCCCCATGGTCAGAGGGTTACTGATCCAGACCAGTACGATTGAAACAATTAAATTGACCCTGAATAATAGGGCGAGCAGGGCGGCTATGATCATTTGAAACGGGGCGGGTAATATCGCGACAAACAGACCTACACTGACGGCACCGGAGACAGAATATCGGTTGAGGTGCAGAAGATTCGGGTCCTCCAGTATTTTTCCTAACCAGCGTAGCTGTTTATGGTCACGTATTTTGTGACTATCAGGTAAATAGCGTCTTATAAATCTCTTAGGCATCGATTGTAAGCTGTTTGTAATAGTAATTATGCGATCTTTATCGTTCTTATTTTTTCATTCTAACATTTATTTAATATGATGGTTGAACAGCAATGCGATCAATTTCCATTGCATTTTTTATTGGCGTGATCATATTCCAGCAGCTTTCATTCCTGCCTGATGACAGGTGGTCATGGGGGGTGATAGTGCTACTTCCTGCCATTATTTATATCTTACCTCAATCTGGTGTCCTTAAACGCACTGTTTTGCTTGTTTTGATTGGTGCAATCGGGTTTTTATGGGCCCTGTTCCGCGCCAGCATGTTCTTCTCGTCAGGCGGAATTGCAGCTGAAATTGAAGGCAAGGATTTACTGGCGACAGGTGTTGTTTCAAGCATACCTGTACATGCGGATCGTAATATTCAGTTTGAATTTGATGTAGATACATTGCGTTATCAGGGCCAGAATATCAAACCGGTGGGCAGGGTCAAATTAAGCTGGTATGGCCGTGCTCCAAAAGTACGCCTGGGTGAAAGATGGCGATTTATCATCAGGCTCAAGCGACCGCGCGGGTTTATGAATCCAGGCGGCTTTGATTACGAAGCCTGGTTATTTCTCAAAGGCATACATGCAACTGGTTATATAAAGGCAAAGCTGGCCGCTAAAACGCGTGCTGATTACCCGGAGATTACGGGTCAAGTTAATATGCAGCTATCAAGTTATCAGCAGGGATCGTTGATCGCACGAATCAGGCAGGGTCTAGCTGATGACATCAGCTTCATACTGAAACATGAGCCCAGTCAGGGGCTTATAAAGGCACTAGCGATTGGTGAGCGGCAGGACATCACGCAAGTTCAGTGGAAAGTTTTAACACAGACCGGGACAAATCATCTAATGGCCATATCCGGCCTGCATATAGGGCTTGTCGCGGGTATTGTATTTTATTTTATGAATTGGGGCTGGCGAATGTTTGGCACTATTCGTACTCACGGATTTCTGGCCAGATGTTGTTTATATATACCGGCAAATAAATTTGCAGCATTGTTTGCACTTGCTGCGGCATTTATTTATGCCGCTTTAGCGGACTTTTCCATTCCAACTCAACGCGCACTCATTATGGTGGCGGTTGTAATGATAAGTCTTGTTTTTCAAAGTGAAACCAGGCCAGGCCATATTCTGGCGCTCGCACTGCTGGCGGTACTTTTTGTTAATCCTTTTGCAAACATGGAGCCCGGTTTTTGGCTTTCGTTTGCTGCAGTGGCAGTGATTTTATTTTCCATGTCAGCACGGTTATACCAGAAAAGCCTGTGGTGGAAATGGGGGCGTGTTCAGTGGGTGGTGCTTGTCGGTCTGGCGCCCTTTATGATTTTTGT
The DNA here is from genome assembly GCA_030610155.1 of Gammaproteobacteria bacterium. Taxonomy (GTDB): domain Bacteria; phylum Pseudomonadota; class Gammaproteobacteria; order SG8-11; family SG8-11; genus JAADIM01. Next base: position 27,239 of record JAUWSG010000013.1, on the reverse strand, counting down.
TTTTCAAAAAGCGATTTTGGTTTCACCGCTCGTGAATTTTATAGCTGTCCCCTGGGTCAGTATGATGACAGTGCCACTCACCCTGGCAGGCAGTCTGTTGACACTCATTTCAATAGATTTTGGCGCTATATTGTTACGCTGGGCAGCGGCTTCTTTTGATGTTTTATGGCCAATTTTGAGTTGGTTTTCCCGGTTGCCGTTTACACAATGGCAGCAACATCAGCCTGTCAGCTGGACAATTATTCCTGCATTATGCGGCGTGATTCTTCTTCTGATGCCGCAAGGCGTGCCGGCACGCTGGATGGGAGTGATCGGCTTGTTACCCATGGTGCTACTAAAACCTGCTGTTCCAGATGAAGGTCACGTCCGGTTTACATTACTGGATGTCGGTCAGGGTCTGTCTGCCATTGTACAAACCCGGCAGCATGTCCTTGTCTATGATACGGGACCCAAAATTAATAGCCGGTTTGACACCGGGAGTGCCGTGGTTGTGCCTTATTTGCGTCATCTTGGCATCACTGAAATTAATACACTGTTAATTAGCCATGGGGATAATGATCATATTGGTGGTTTGCACTCCATCCTGAGCGAAATGCCGGTCAATAGCGTTTTAACCAGTGTGCCGGAACGAATGAGTGGGGAAGAAGTACTCAAATGCAACGATTTACAGTCATGGGAATGGGATGGTGTGCGCTTTGAAATTGTATTTCCACCACCCGATTTAAGGTCGTCTCTCAGATCGGATCCTCAGCGCACGCGTCGTATGAATCAGCTCTTGAGTAGCAATAATGGGTCTTGTGTGCTGAAAGTTTCCAGTGCCGGTGGCAGTGTGCTGCTAACTGGAGATATTGAAAAATCTGCCGAAAATTATCTACTGAGGGATCAACAGTTTACAAAAGGGCAAAATAGATTAAAGGCGGATGTACTGGTGGTACCACACCATGGTAGTAATACCTCTTCAACGTTGCCGTTTATCAGGGTGGTTGATCCAGAATATTCATTGATACCAGTGGGTTATAGAAACAGATTTCGATTACCACGTGAGCGGATTGTGGCGCGCTACAAGGCTATGGGTGCCATGGTGTTGGATACGGCGAGTAGTGGTGCAATTGAATTCTATTTTTCGACAAATGATGGGATAGGGAAGCCTGAACGATTCAGAGACAAAAATAGACGATTTTTTAACCAATAATCGTTACGGGCAGTTGATGCTTTTTACCACTGTTTAGGGCGAAACTTTGTAGATAGCCTCCGTCTTTGGTACATTGTGGTATTGAATTTATAGACTTGAAAAAAAACTTATTTAACATAGTATTAAGTTAACTTGTTAACGCATATTAAGAAGGAAGAAAACAGTGTTTGAGATTGTTAAAGCGGGCGGCTGGCTCATGTTTCCGATTATTATTTGTTCAATTGCAGCCATTGCAATTATCGGTGAACGTATCTGGTCATTACAAAAGAAAAAAGTCGCGCCGAAGCATCTGGTTGCACAAATCTGGCACTGGCATAAGAACAATGAGCTTGGAATTGAAAATATCAAATTCCTTCAAAGCAGCTCGCCACTAGGCCGGGTACTTGCCGCGGGTCTGGTTAATCGCATGCACAGTCGTGAAATTATGAAAGAGGCCATTGAAGATACGGGCCGGCATGTTGCACAGGAACTGGAGAGGTTTCTCAATACCCTCGGTACAGTCGCTTCTGTGACGCCTTTGCTCGGGCTGCTGGGTACCGTCATTGGTATGATAAAAGTTTTCGCGGCCATTACAACGCAGGGAATCGGTGATCCGACTGTGCTTGCCGGTGGTATTTCTGAAGCGCTGATCACAACTGCGTCGGGCCTCTCAGTCGCAATACCCAGCTTGATGTTCCATCGTTATTTTCGGGGCCTTATTGATGAGTTAGTGGTGGATATGGAAAAAGAGTCTCTGAAGATGGTCGAAATTATGCTTGGAGACCGGGAAAAAAATCTGCCAATAGAATCGAATAGCCAGGCGAATCCTCAGGAAACATGAGCGGAAAATGAACATTCGGCCAAAGCAAAAAGAAGCTCTGGATGTCAATATTACACCACTCATTGATGTGGTGTTTTTGCTGTTGATCTTTTTTATGGTTTCGACCACGTTTAAACATGAAAGCGAAATCACTATTAATCTTCCTGAATCATCATCGGTTTCACCACCACAAGACGATAATATCATCGAGATTGCCATTGATTCCAAGGGTACTTATTACATCGATAAGCGGCAGGTTGTTAATACAGAATTGAAAACAGTTATGCGTGCGCTGGAAAAAATCGCCGGTGACCGTAAAACGCCAGTTATTCTTATTAGCGCCGACGCCCAAACTCCTCACCAATCGGTTATAGTAGCAATGGATGCAGCCCGAAAACTGGGATTTGTTAATCTAAGTATTGCGACAAAACAATCTAAATCGACTGAAGAATGATCTTTTAATCGTGTACACATAACTGCGCCTGGTTAAGGCGCAATATATCGTGTTCTGTCGCAGTTCGAGTGTAAACAACATATAATTTGACATGAAGAGTAAGGAACCTCTGATTATTTCTCACCAAATGAATAAATGCCGGATTTAGGATGAAATCAGAAACAGAAGATCCGAATGCGGTTAAGGAAATTTACCGTCGATTTTTCCACTATGTAACCCCGTATTGGCGTGCTTTTATAATTGCGTCAATTGGCATGGTCATGGCCGCTGTGACTGATACCGGCTTTGCGATGATGATTAAACCCATGCTCGATGGAAGTTTCGTCGACCAGGATCCTGATATTATTCGATTGATACCAATAGCCGCTATTGGTATTTTTATTTTCCGTGGTGTAGGTACTTTTATCGAAAACTACTACATGACGCTGGTGGGCCGGAATATAGTACGTGATATGCGGGCACAGATGTTTAGCCATTTATTGCAACTTCCTGCGTCCTATTACGACACTCTACCGTCAGGACAACTGACGTCAAAACTGATTTATGATGTAGAACAAATCGCACTGGCGGCTACTCGTGCCGTTACTATCCTGATTAAAGACAGTATTACAATTATCTGTTTAATGGCCTGGATGTTGTATTTGAACTGGATGTTGTCAGTTTTATTCCTGGGGATTGGTCCAATTTTAATGATCATTGTCAGTTATGTCAGTAAACGGTTTCGAAAAATAAGCAAACGAATCCAGAACTCAATGGGTGATGTGACCGGCGTGACACAGGAAGCGGTTGAAAGTCACCTGGTCGTCAAGGCTTTTGGGGGGCAAGATTATGAAAAGGACCGTTTTGCCATCTCCAATGTATTTAATCATCGGCAAAATATGAAGATGGCGGTGACAACTTCCTTGTCTGTTTCGACTATTCAGTTAATTGCCGGTTTCGCTTTTGCCGCTATTTTATATGTTGCGACACTTGAGTCCTTTCTGGAAACCGTCACAGTTGGCACGTTTATGTCATTTATACTGGCATTGAGTCTGTTGTTTGCACCCCTGAAAAGGTTGACCACTATTAATGCTGCTTTTCAAAGGGGCATCGCGGCGGCAGAAAGTATTTTTAATTTGCTCGACGCAGAAATTGAAAAGGACACAGGAGCAATTCATGTAGACCAGCTCAGTGGCGACATAGAATATGAAAATGTGACTTTTGCATATGACTCAGAGAAGGGCGATGTCTTAAATAATATCTCCTTTAAAGTTGCGCATGGGCAAACAATTGCATTTGTCGGGCGTTCTGGAAGCGGCAAAACATCACTGGTCAGCCTGTTGCCTCGTTATTATGATATTTCGTCAGGCACTATAAAACTGGGCGGAAACGAAGTGCAGGAATTAAAGCTGTCAGACCTTCGAAATCAAATAGCGCTGGTAAGTCAACAGGTCAATTTGTTTGATGACACTATCGGAAATAATATAGCTTATGGTCAAACAGGCAATTGCAGTAAAGAAGATGTAATCAAAGCTGCGACGGCAGCACACGCCATGGAATTTATTAATAAGCTGCCAGAGGGGCTGGATACTAAAGTCGGCGCAGGTGGTTTAATGCTCTCCGGTGGGCAAAGGCAGCGTATTGCAATTGCCCGTGCTTTACTCAAAGATGCGCCGGTGTTAATCCTGGATGAAGCGACCTCTGCGCTGGATACCGAATCTGAACGGCACATACAGGCTGCTCTGGAACAATTGATGCTCAATAGAACGACGCTTGTTATTGCCCATCGTTTGTCTACGATAGAAAATGCAGACCAGATCATCGTAATGGATCAGGGTAATATAGTAGAGCAGGGCACCCACACTGAGCTGCTCGCGAAGAAAGGCATTTATGAAAACCTGCATAAATTGCAGTTCAGGGAAAATACAGATTAGGCTAAGTTGTTCAGATACGCTATGATATCAGAATAGCTGGATATTGACCGAGTAAGAACGACCGAATAAGAATATAGTTATCTGCTAAAACAACAATATCACCACCTGGCCCAAGAGTTATCGCTTGTGAAACAACTCGACAATTACTGGTACAGTAAAAGTATTATTGTTTTATTGCTTCTTCCCTTATCATGGGTTTTTCAACTCATTGTTGCAATTCGCCGTTGGGCATTCCGGGTCGGTTTGCTAAAAATCTCAAAATTACCGGTTCCTATTATTGTTGTTGGTAATATTAACGTCGGCGGAACTGGCAAATCTCCTTTGGTTATCTGGCTAGCAGAGTTTCTGAAAAATTCTGGCTATATGCCTGGTATTATCAGCAGGGGATATGGTGGTAATTCTGACATGTGGCCTCAGCAGGTTGTTGAAGGCAGTGATCCCAGAGCAGTTGGCGAAGAAGCTGTTATGATCTCGCAAAGAACCCGTTGTCCAATGGCTGTCGGCCCTGACAGAGTTGCGGCAGCGAGGTCACTATTAAAATATACCGATTGTGATGTGATTATTTCTGATGATGGTTTGCAACATTATTCGCTGGGGCGTGATATTGAGATAGTTGTCATTGACGGCGTCAGGCGTTTTGGGAATGGCCATTTTCTTCCGGCAGGCCCATTACGTGAATCCAGAAAACGGCTGAAGACCGTGGATTTACTGGTTGTGAACGGGACGGCCGGGCCGAGAGAGTTTCAGATGAAACTGGTAAATAACAAGGTATATAATTGTCAGGACAATGCGATCAGTGAGGATTTCCAGACGTTTGCCTCAGAAGAAATTCACGCCGTTGCAGCCATTGGAAATCCAAAACGATTTTTTACTGATTTAAGAAAAAAAGGCCTGAAAATTATTGAGCATCCATTTCGGGACCACTATTTTTTCAGCCCTGAAGATATCAGTTATAATGACGGTAAACCTGTTTTAATGACAGAAAAAGACGCAATTAAATGTAAATTAATTGCCGGGCGCCAACACTGGTATGTGCCTGTTGACGCACAATTGGATGAGCGCTTTGGCCAACGTTTATTGAGATTACTGGAGAGGAAAGTAAAAAGTGGATAATAAATTGCTCGATATTCTAGTCTGTCCTTTATGTAAGAGTCCGTTGGTTTATAAGAAGGAGGCCAATGAACTGATTTGCAAGGCAGATCGACTGGCTTATCCTGTAAAGGATGATATCCCCGTGATGCTTGAAGAAGAAGCGCGTCAATTGCCCGCGGATGAAGAAATTTAGGGAATGTTAAAACATGGTTAAAGTACTTTTTGTGTGTATGGGCAATATTTGCCGCTCTCCGACAGCAGAGGGTGTGTTTGCAAATATAGTTGAGCGACAGGGTCTGAACGATATTATTGAAATCGATTCTGCTGGTACGCATGCTTATCATATTGGTAATCCGCCTGATCCACGTTCACAGGAATGTGCATTACAAAGAGGCATTGATTTGTCCAGTTTGCGTGCCCGCCGGGTCAATAAACAGGACTTTAACGAATATGATTATATTCTTGCGATGGACAAAGATAACTACAGCGAGCTGGAAGAAATTTGTCCTGATGAGTTATTAGAAAAATTAAAATTATTTATGGATTTCGCACCGCATCTGAGTAATAAAGAGGTACCAGACCCTTATTATGGTGGTTCAAATGGATTTGAGCGTGTGTTTGATATGGTGGAAGAAGCCGCACAGGGCTTGCTCAGAGATATACAAAAACGTAGAGACTAAACCATAAACCTGCTTTACCACGGGGAAAGAAAATAAAAAAGATAGTTTAACCACGGAGGTCACGGAGAAAAACATATTGTTTTAAGTTCCTTCCTCTCTTTTTTTCTCCGTGACCTCCGTGGCAAATAACGGTTTCCAGGCCTTTTTCCCGTGTTCCCCGTAGTAAAGAATTCTAGACTTCAGGATTCCTCGTTTGTTGGTGTCGGTTGCCTGTCATTACGCTCGGTATTCTTGGTTGTTTCAACCTGGGTCAGCGTTGGTTTAAATGCCTGGTTTGCAGCAGGCTTGGACTCGCTGCTGTCGGCCGGTTTAGGTTTGGGCCGGGTGTAATTGTCTTTTGTTCGTTCAGGCGGTGCAGTGTTGCTGGATTGTTCCCGAGTTTCTGTTTTCTGTTCACTCTGAGTATTCTGCTTTATTTCAGTAACCGGTTTGCCAGGTTGTTTTGATTCAATTTGATGAAGTTTCTTTTCTGCTGGTTTGGGTGCAGATACAGTTGAATTTTTATCTGATTGAGTGCCAGCAGTACTTGTAGATGGTTTATTCTCTACCAGGGCAACGGGTGCTTTAGTCTGACTATCTGAGTTCTTATCTTTGAATGGCATGACATTACTTGCCGCAGGTGTTGACTTTGGTTTTGACTCTGGTTTTGACTCTGGTTTTGACTCTGGTTTTGACTCTGGTTTTGACTTTGGCTTTGACTCTGGTTTTGATTCTGCTGGCGTAGTTGCAGCAGGTGCAGTTGTTGTAACCTGTTTAGGTGCGGTAGCCGCTGCTGGTGATGCAACCGCTGGTGATGCAGTAATTGGTGTTACGTTTTGTTCTGCAGCTGGAGCGGGTGTATTGGCAGCAACAGGAGCAGTCTTCTCAGCCTCCGTTGTTCCTGATTGTGGTGTTGCTGTTTTGGAGCCACGGTCTCGCTGATTCCGACGACGGCCACCACGGCTACCACGGCGCTGTCCTGAAGGACGTTGCTGTTGATTATCGCCGCCTGACTGGGAGTCAGCCTGTTTTTGGCTGTCTTGAGCTTGTTGAGTATCTGTTTGTTTCTGCCCGGCTTCGCGCTGTGCTGTGCCTTTTTGCTGAGTTTGATCAGACTTGTCTTTTGATGGTGCTTTGGCAGACGATTGTTTCCGTGGTTCCTGGCGACGACGTCCCTGGCCCTGGCCTTGTTTTTGTCCTTGCCCTTGTGTCCTTCCTCGCTGGTTTCGAGACCTGGATTGTTGTCTAGGCTGTGGTGCGCGTTGTGGTTTGGGTTCTACCTTCGGCGTTTCTTTTACTTCTTCTGCGCTACCAGTTAGACTATTCCATATACGTTTGATGATGCCCTGATCATTTTTCTTTTTATTAGCAGCAAGCCCGGGTGCAGGAGTAGGGGGGGTGACAGATTGTACCGCCGCTTGTTCAGGCACAACCTTGGGTTTATCGAGTTCACTGGCCGGCGGGGCTATTTGGTCAGCAAGTCTATAGCTGGAGATACCGTGCTTTTGTGGTTCAGATATTTTAATACGTTGGACTTCATAATGTGGTGTTTCCAGATTCTGGTTCGGTACCAACGTGACATGAATACTATGGCGCGATTCAATATCATTAATAGCGCTTCTTTTTTCATTCAACAAAAATGTCGCAACACTGATAGGCAGTTGAACAATGACTTTCGTTGAACCCTCTTTTAAAGCCTCTTCTTCAATGAGTCGTAGAATAGACAGTGACAGAGATTCAGTTGTTCGAATTGTGCCCTGTCCTGTACAGCGCGGGCAGACAATTTGACTGGCTTCACCCAGGGATGGGCGTAACCGTTGCCTGGACATTTCCAGTAAACCAAACCTTGAAATCCGGCCTATCTGCACTCTGGCGCGGTCTGCCTTGAGGGCCTCTCTTAGTTTGTTCTCGACTTCACGCTGATTACGTGGTGATGTCATATCAATAAAGTCGATGACAAACAGGCCACCCAGGTCACGTAAACGCAATTGCCGGGTAATTTCGACTGCTGCTTCCAGGTTGGTATGTAATGCAGTTTCTTCTATATCGCTGCCTGCAGTGGATTTCGCAGAGTTAATATCAATTGAAGTCAATGCTTCAGTGTGGTCAATAACAATAGAACCACCCGATGGGAGGTTGACGTCACGACTAAAGGCCGTTTCAATCTGGGTCTCGATCTGATAACGCGTGAATATTGAAACCGGGTCCTGATAAAGTTTTACTTTGTGCAAATTGTGCGGCATGACCATTTGCATAAAATCGCAGGCTTGTTTATAAAGATCTTGAGAATCGATTAATATTTCATTGATGTCACTGCGCAGATAATCCCGAATAGCGCGAATAATCAGATTACTTTCCTGGTAGATCAGAAATGGAGCAGGCTTTTCTTTTGAGGCTTTGTCAATCGCGCTCCATAAGCTCAATAAATATTCCAGATCCCATTGTAATTCTTCAGGGGTTTTACCAATGCCAGCGGTGCGTAAAATGAGCCCCATTCCTTCCGGTGGGTTCAGCGTGCTCATGGCTTCACGGGCTTCGGTTCTTTCATCGCCCATGATGCGTCTGGAAACACCACCCGCTCTGGGGTTACTTGGCATAAGGACAAGGCATCGTCCGGCAATACTGATAAAGGTTGTTAATGCAGCACCTTTATTGCCACGTTCAGCTTTATCAACCTGGACAATAAGCTCCTGACCTTCTTTGAGCGCATCCTTAATATTGACCCGGCCAGGACCGAGTTTGACGGAGGGGTCAAAGTAAATTTTTGAAATTTCTTTCAGGGGGAGGAAACCGTGTCGCTCCGAACCGAAATCTACAAATGCAGCTTCCAGGCTGGGTTCGATGCGGGTAATTTTTCCTTTGTAGATATTTGCTTTTTTCTTCTCGCGGCTTGCTGATTCTATATCAAGATCATAAAGCTGCTGGCCATCAACCATGGCAACGCGCAACTCTTCTTTTTGAGTTGCGTTAATTAACATTCTCTTCATTTTTAACCTGCTCTTTACAACAGGCGCTCAACCTACCACTAACTACTTCCCTGCTGGGGACCACACACAAACTGTTGTGTGCTGAATTCTATTTCAATCAAATTTTCTTAGTTGTTGCTAAATCAATTTGTTCAAATATCGGTCGCATTCCATCAGGAAGGCGTGGGAGCGCGCGTTGTTCTAATTGTTTAATTTTGTTTTACAATACTGACAGGGTAATTTTGTCATAATCCCTGTCTCGCTCATAAACCTGTGTTGTCATTCCTGTTGAGTAATTTCCAGATTAATCGCTAATCTGTTGTTACTCTTGTTTGTTACGTTTGTCGCCTTCTTTCAGAGGCATCCATTGTTAATACATTTGCCGGTTCATTTTGAGGTTTCGCCTTGATCAAGTTTGTTCACAAGCTTGATCAATATTAATGTCAAAATGTCTCAGTTTGCTCGTGTCTGTGAGTTGAATCCTTGCAACAATTTGGTCTGCTTTGACCTTAACTTTTCACCTATTATACATATAGTTATCAAATAGGAAATTTTGAATCTGCTATTCATTGACCACTATATCAGTGATGATCAGGGGGCTCAATTGAGCTGAAATAAAATCAGTCTCATGTCAAAGTTTGCCCACAGCGCATAGTATAGCTGTAAAACGTATAATTTACATCAATCCTGTAAGGTGCGCATCATAACTTATTAATTTATATATAAAAACCAATAATGTAATAGTGCTAAAATACCCGCTATGTGGGATTTGAGTCAAAATCAAACACATCTATGGTAGATATATTGGGGATAAGTGATAAAAGTGCAAGAAAATGAGAAAAAATCGCCGGTCCGGCTAGAGACGATTGATGATGACCAGGCAGGCCAAAGAATTGATAATTTTTTACTGACAAAGCTTAAGGGCGTACCCAAAAGTCATATCTACCGTTTGTTGCGTAAAGGTGAAGTCAGGGTCAACAAAGGGCGAATCAAACCCGTTTACCGGCTTAAAGCCGGTGATATTGTGCGTATTCCCCCTGTCCGACAAGGCGAACGTGCCAACAACGTTTCACCGGGCCAATTAGTCCTGAGGCGACTCGAGAACAGTATTCTGTTTGAAGATAAACATTTCCTTATCCTCAATAAACCTACGGGTATCGCAGTGCACGGCGGTAGCGGGCTGGCATACGGTATTATTGAGGGTTTGAGAGCACTTAAACCGGAAGAAAAATATCTTGAGTTAGTTCATCGTCTGGATCGGGAAACATCAGGTTGTTTAATTATTGCAAAAAGACGTTCATTTTTACGTTCATTACATGAGCAACTCAGAAACAAGCAGACTGAAAAGCGTTATCTGGCGCTGGTCAGGGGTGATTGGACAGATGGTGAAAGACGCGTTGACGCGCCCTTATATAAAAATGTACTGCAATCCGGTGAGAGGCTGGTACGGGTCAATCAGCAGGGTAAAGAGGCATGTAGTATTTTTATACCGAAAATCCGCAGTAATAAAGCATCTTTGATGGAGCTCATTCCAGTTACCGGCCGAACTCATCAATTACGTGTTCACGCGGCGCATATTAATTATCCGATTGCGGGCGATACCAAGTATGGCGATGAAAACTTTAATAAAGTAATGCGGTCTATAGGATTGAAACGCCTTTTTCTGCATGCGCATTTTATCAAGTTTAAGCTGCCAGACGGACAAAACAGGGAATTTAGCGCACCTTTACCAGAAGAATTACAGAAAATAGTTGATAAGATACAGACAACAAAGTGCTGAGCACTTAGTACTACCAGGCCCGTCATTCCGGCGTATGCCGGAACCCAGGGATGATGACAGGGCGATATGACAGTCCTGTGTAGTGGAAAGCAAGGTGGTTATAGAGGGTGTAGTGGTCGTCTGGATTCCGGTATGCACCGGAATGACGGTAATTAGTTAGCACTTAGTTAGTACCAGGATTTATCTATGAAATACAAACTGTTTGTTTTTGACTGGGATGGCACGCTAATGGATTCTGAGGCACATATTGTCAGCAGTTTTCAGGCGAGCATTCAGGACCTTTCGCTGTCCGCCAAATCGGATGATGAGATTAAAAATATTATCGGGCTGGGATTAAAGGAAGCTATTGATGCCTTGTACCCGGGCAATGATGAAGCATTTCTGGCGCAACTAGTGGCGCGATATCGCCACCATTTCCTGGTGAGTCACAAGACACAATCCGAGCTGTTTCCCGGGACTCTGGAGGTGCTTGAGGCACTCACTGAACAGGGGCATTATCTGGCAGTGGCGACCGGTAAAGGTCAAGCGGGTCTTAGACGTGTATTGAAAGACACCGGTCTGGGTTTTTATTTTCATGCGACGCGATGTGCTGATGAAACGACCTCAAAACCCCATCCACAAATGTTGCTGGAAATCATGGATGAACTGGATGTGGCCGCACATGAAACCTTGATGATAGGGGATACAGAGTATGATATGGAAATGGCAACCAATGCAGGCGTGGCGGCGCTGGCAGTAAGTACTGGTATACATGAACGTGAGCGTTTATTGAGCCATGATCCGGTAGCCTGTATTGGCCATATAGGGGAAATGCTGGATTGGATGCAAGATCCGAATAGCGCTGGTTAAGCGATTATGAGCAGATTTGTAATTTAATTTAATCCTGATGTTGTCGATATATTATTGGTATAAAATAATGGTCTAACATTAGAGTTACTAATTATCTAAATAAAGGGTTATATATGTCTGACAATGACGACCAATCGAACTCAGCGAATGAGAGCAAGCAAGATGCCTGGACTGAGGCAAAAGAGGTTTCCAAAGAAGAATCAGCATCAAAAGCCCGGGATGAAAACTGGCAACAGGATGTGATTTCAAAGCTGGCATTTGCCGCTTTAGATGAGCAGCGGCGGACACGTCGTTGGGGTATCTTTTTCAAATCACTTATTTTTGTTTATTTGTTTACCCTGGTAATGATGTTACCGGATGACTGGGGTGGTACAAGCTCAACCTCGGTTAACGGTAAAGGTGGCAAGCATGCCGCGATCGTCGAGTTGAAAGGCGTGATTGCCGACACTACGCCTGCCAATGCAGAAACAGTTATAAAAGGATTAAGGGCGGCATTCAGAAACAAGAATACTAAAGGGGTTATTCTGGAAATAAATAGCCCGGGTGGTAGCCCGGTACAGTCCGGTTATATTAATGATGAAATTGTCCGCTTACGGGAAAAATTTCCTGATATTCCTCTTTATGCTGTGATAACGGATATATGTGCTTCAGGCGGTTATTATGTTGCGGCGGCGGCTGACGAGATCTATGCAGATAAAGCCAGTCTGGTAGGCTCGATTGGTGTGTTGATGGACAGTTTTGGATTTGTTGAAGGCATGAAAAAAATTGGTGTTGAACGCCGTTTATTGACGGCAGGTGAACACAAGGGGTTTCTTGATCCATTTTCACCGACTAAAGAAGAAGATGTCATGCACGTAAAAGGTTTGCTTGGCAATATTCATAAACAATTTATCGATACCGTTAAGCTAGGTAGAGGTAGTCGGTTAAAAGAAACGCCAGACCTGTTTAGTGGCCTGGTCTGGACAGGCGAACAGAGTGTTGATCTTGGTCTGATCGATGCATTGGGTAGTACCGATTATGTTGCAAGAGAAGTGATCGGGGTCGACAACACGGTTGATTTCACCGAACGTGAATCGCCTATCGAAAACATGCTTGGAAAGCTGGGTGTTACCATCGCGAATACCCTGAGCGCCAATATGGGGATGGATCCGGCTCGTATCAGGTAGGATCAGGGGCAAGACCAAATTTAACACGGGGAACACGGGGCGCACGGGGAAAAGACCAAAGAATGTTTTTTGCCACGGAGGTCACGGAGAAAACCATATTGTTTTAAGTTCGTTTTCTTTTTTCTCCGTGACCTCGGCAAAGCTACCGCGTCCTGCTATCGCCCCTTACCTACATCCATGTAGGCAACTGCGTCCTGCGTTGCCCTACCTTCATGCATCCATGTATTCGTCCGTGGCGAATACATCTTTTAGATTTTTTCCTGTGCGCCCGTGGTAAAAACTGGTCTTTTTTCGTCTTATTCAGAGCTTCCCAGGATATTGACCCCTTCGTTTGCCAGCATGGTGGTCAGCCGGATAAGTGGTAAGCCTATCAGTGCGCTGGGATCATCGCCTGCCATTTTTTCAAATAAAGCGACACCCAGGCCTTCCGATTTGAAGCTGCCTGCACAATTATAGGGTTGTTCCTGTCTTAGATAATTTTCTATCTGGTTTTCGTTTAATTGCCGAAAGGTCACGGTATAAGTAATCACATCTGTTTGTACTTGTTTGGTGGCGGTATTTAACAAACACAAACCGGTGTAAAATTTCACAGTTCTGCCCGAAGATGCTTTTAATTGTTCGATTGCGGTCGCGTGATCACCGGGTTTTGTCAGTATTTTATTGTCCAGTACGGCAACCTGATCGGACCCAATGATCAGGGTATCTGGATAGTTGTCCTGCAACACTTTTGATTTCTCAACCGCCAGTCGCCTGACAAGTTGATCCGCATTTTCATCCTTGATAGATGTTTCATCAATATCCGGGGAGCAGGTATCAAACGTGATTCCCAGGCGAAGAAGGAGTTCCTTCCTGTAGGGTGAGGATGATGCGAGTAATATATTTGCCATTTAAGATAAACCGGGTTCTGTGATAATGAGTAAATTTTATAACACGAACGACTAAAAGGGAATTATTCATCGGGAAGGACGATTTTGTTAAAATCTTGAAGAAAGACATTTTACCACGGGGAACACGGAGAAAAGAGTAAAGAATGTTTTTACCACGGAGGTCACGGAGAAAAGATAATACTGATTCCAGAAGAGTGTCGTTGCAGGTTGGAGTGAGGAACGAAGCCCAACAGCGGTGATGGATTATGCCTCGTATGTTGTGCTTCGCACCTTGCTCCAACATACGAAGGGAGAAGAAAATAAACCTCTGCTTTTTCTCCGTGACCTCGGCAAAGTTACCGCGTCCTGCTATCGCCCCTTACCTACATCCATGTAGGCAACTGCGTCCTGCGTTGCCCTACCTTCATACATCCATGTACTCGTCCGTGGTTAAATTATCTTTTTATTATTTTTACCCCGTGCGCCCGTGGTAAAAGGTCTTTCTTAAACGGTCTTTCTTTTGCATTTTTTCTTCAAAGGTCTAACATAAGTCGATAGTAAGCTAGTTCGACACACGATCACGACCGGCATTTTTGGCTCGATACAATGCGGCATCAGCCGCCGCTAACAGTGCTTCCTTGCTTTGACCCGATTTAAACTCAGCGATGCCGATGGATATTGTAACACTGGGTAAAGGCGCGCCACCTTTAAATGAAATCGCTTTATTTCGAATGGCATGACAAACCCGTTCTGCAACTGTTTTAGCCACTTCCTTGTTTGCATCTGGCAATAAAGCAACAAATTCTTCGCCACCGTACCTGGCAGCCAGGTCTGTTGGCCTTAACTGATCCGCGATAGTATGGGCAACGGTGTGAATAACACTATCGCCAGCTAAATGACCTTGAGTGTCGTTATATTGCTTGAAATGGTCGATGTCCAGCATCATCAGGCTCAATGATTTGTCCCGGCCAGTCCATCGCTGCAGGGAATCATCCAACCAGCGGCGATTGTACAGGCCTGTGAGTGAATCGACTTTTGATTGCTTTTCGAAGGTTTGTTGCAGTTGAAAATTTCTTGTGATGACGACATGTTCCCTGCGAACACGTGTGCAGAGCATTTTTAGCATATTTCTAGAGATAACGTGTGAGCGGTTAATCAGAGACCATAAATGGACATCCTTTATGCCAAACAGACGGCAATCTGTTTCGGCAGTGATGGAGGCAGAAGTTGTCGAGCCATCAAGCACAGACATTTCGCCCACGCAATCACTGGGCTCGATATAATCAATGGCTGGCATGCCGTCAACCTGAAGTTCAACCATTAAACGGCCTGTATAAACAAGATAAAGAATGTCGTTCTTCTGTCCTGGCTCCAGCAACCGTTCGCCGGCCTGAAGATCTTTTATCTGGCAGGTGTCGATCAGCCATTCAATGACCGCAGGTTCTTCTCCCTCAAACAAGTTGAATTCCAGGAGCTGATCAATCGTAATTTTGTTATCTAGTGACTTCATGGTCGCCTATCCCTGGTTTGGCTGGTAGGACTTCTTCTTCTTATATTATTTAAGTGTATGCGGAATACTTCAGCTCACAATATTAATAAGTATAAAAGTATAGTGATTGCAGGTTTCAGGTCAATAGCTACCGATAGTTTGTTCGGGATGAACGCGTTTATCCTGTAACGAGAATTGGTCTTATTCTATTTCAATGAGTGCTTCATCCGGATTGACACTGTCTCCCTTGTTAACATGCACATTGATGACGGTACCCGCAATAGGTGCCTGTATCTCTGTTTCCATCTTCATGGCTTCGGTCACCAGCACCGGGTCACCGGCTTTTACCTTGTCGCCTTCAGATACAAGTACATCGACAATGACGCCCGGCATCGTGGTCGTTACTTGCCCGGGTGAGGTCGCTCTGGGACGTTTGCTACCTTTTGATGACATCGTTTTTTCAAGTGCATTTTGTCCGTTATCAGACGCAATCACTTCATCGAGTGTTTCCAGCATGATTTCTTCGGGTACACCATCGATACTAATGAAAAAAGGGCGTTTGTCTTCAGTTTTGTGACCTGAACCAGTGACCCTGATGTGGTAGGTTTCACCGTGAAGTGTGGCATTAAATTCAGTCGCGACCGCACAGTAATGTTCATTACCTGCAGGAGGGCGTTCAAGTGGTTCCGGTGAAAGTGTGCCGGCTTCGCGTTGCTGGAGAAAATCTTTACCGATTTCTGGAAACATGGCATACAGTAATACATCTTCCTCTGAATTTGCTAATGCACCTATTTCTTCACGTAGCTTGTCCATTTCTGGATCGAGCAAATCAGCGGGTCGACAATCGATTATATCTGCGTTACCAATGGCCTGTTGCCTGACAATAGAATTAACTTTACCCGGCGGTGTGCCATAACGGCCCTGAAGATAAAATTTAACCTCGTTGGTAATGTTTTTATAACGCGATCCTGTTAGTACGTTTAACAGAGCCTGTGTGCCGACGATCTGGGATGTTGGTGTAACAAGCGGGGGAAAGCCCAGGTCCTCTCTTACGCGCGGGATCTCCTCCAGGACATCTTTCATTCGGGCCAGTTCACCTTGTTCTTTTAATTGATTAGACAGATTGGACATCATGCCCCCAGGAACCTGGTTGACCTGCACACGCGTATCAAGTCCGGTAAATTCACTTTCAAATTGGTGATATTTTTTTCTGACCCCGTAAAAGTAGGCGCCAATGTCCTGTAATAATTCCAGGTCCAGATCGCTGTCAAATGGTGTACTTCTTAATGCGGCGACCATGCTTTCGGTCGCAGGGTGACTGGTGCCACCGGAAAAAGTTGAAATGGCTGTGTCGATATGGTGACAGCCACTTTCTATTGCCTTGAGTTGGCACATAGCAGCCAGACCTGCAGTGGCATGTGAATGAAGATGGACCGGGATGTTAATATTATCAACCAGTGCTTTGACCAGTTCCTCTGTTATCATCGGCGTTAATAATCCCGCCATGTCCTTTATTACAACACTGTCACAACCCAAATCCTGAAGTTCTTTTGCCATTGTGACAAACTGCGCGATGTTATGTGCAGGGCTGGTTGTATATGAGATAGCCCCCTGAGCATGTTTGCCAACAGCTTTGACGGATTCGATGGAAACACGCAGGTTACGTGTATCATTCAGAGCATCAAATATCCTGAATATATCTATGCCATTTTCCGCAGATTTTTCTACAAACGCTTTTACAACATCATCAGAGTAATGTCTGTAGCCTAACAAGTTTTGTCCGCGCAGAAGCATTTGTAATTTTGTATTGGGCAGGGCTTTACGCAGTGTCCGTAATCGTTCCCAGGGGTCTTCTTTCAAAAAACGTACGCAGGTGTCAAATGTCGCACCACCCCAGATCTCCAGAGACCAGTAGCCGACTTCGTCGAGTTTGTCACATATAGGTAACATATCTTCGGTACGCATACGCGTCGCGATAAGAGATTGATGCGCATCGCGCAAGATAGTATCGGTTATAAAAACTTTAGACATATATTTCCCTTAAGTACTATTCTTTATATTGATTTTCTTACGACTTAAAATTTATCCTGTGTAACTGTATTAAAGCCCCATATGTGCAGCAATGGCAACTGCAACAGCGGCGGCAACATCCTGTTCTGGTCGTCGAACGGAATAGTTGATCAGCCGTGGATGTGTCTCAACAAAACTGGTATCGAAATTGCCCTGTCTGAACTCCAGTGATTTTAGAATCTCCAGATGGTAGGGGATGGTTGTTTTCACACCGAATACACCCATATCGTTAAGCGCACGATTAGCGCGATCAAGCACCTCTTCCCAGGTCAGTGCCCAAACAGTAAGTTTTGCGCACATGGAATCATAATACGGTGGTATTTCATAGCCTGTGTAAATGGCGCTATCTGTACGAACTCCCGGACCACCGGGCGCAAAATAACGTGTGATGCGGCCAAAGCTGGGTAAAAAATCATTTTTAGGGTCTTCTGCATTAATGCGGAATTCCATCGCAAAACCTCGACGTGTAACTTCGCTCTGTTTGTAACGTAAAGGCAGATCATTCGCAATTCGAATCTGTTCCTTAACAATGTCGATACCCGTTATCTCTTCTGTAACACAATGTTCAACTTGCAGACGTGTATTCATTTCCATGAAATAGAAATTATTTTCATGATCCAGTAAAAATTCAACTGTGCCCGCATTTTTATACCCCACTTTTTTTGCCGCACGAACAGCCAGTTTGCCAATGGACTTACGTTGTTCTTCATCAAGTTGGGGGGAGGGGGCGATTTCGATTAATTTTTGATGGCGACGCTGGATGGAGCAATCACGTTCAAACAAGTGGATGACATTTCCATGATGGTCGGCAAGAATTTGTACCTCGATATGTCGAGGATTGACGACACATTTCTCAATAAATATGTCGGCACTGCCAAATGCTTTGGTCGCTTCTGAAATAACGCGATCATAAAATCGTTTTAACTCGGCTTCTGAATTGCAACGACGAATGCCACGACCACCGCCACCTGTTGTTGCTTTGAGCATGACGGGATAGCCGATTTGTCTGGCAAGTTCGATCGCTTCATTAATGTCCTGCAAACTGTGTTCACTGCCCGGGGTCACCGGGATGCCGGCTTTTATCATGCTTTTGCGGGCCATTATTTTATCACCCATATGGCGAATGACTTTGGCATCAGGTCCGATAAAGCGTATTCCCCGGCGATCGCAAATTTCAGCTAATTGGGGGTTTTCTGACAGGAAGCCGTATCCGGGGTGCAAGGCATCGCAGCCGGTTGCCACCGCCAGATTAACGATTCTATGGGCATTCAGGTAACCCGCGACGGTATCCGGACCCAGGCTGTAGGCTTCATCCGCTTTTTTTACATGAAGTGAATGGCGATCGGCTTCAGCATAAACGGCGACTGATTTAATCCCCATTTCAGTACAGGCACGTACAATTCTGACGGCAATTTCACCTCTATTTGCGATTAATATCTTTTTGATCAAACTATAACCTTTTGAATTTGAGGAAGTTAGTACCATTATAGACTCTGAAAACTAAAAATAGACCACTGATTCTGAGTGGTTTTTTGGATCTTTGTTACGTTTTTGCCATCAGTATGTCGGTTTGTGCACACCATATTTTAGTAAAATTTCTAAAATTGTTAATAATACAAAGAGATACAGCGCGTTATTTGCTATTGTACATTATTGAAGCATAATGCCTGCTCAGATGGGCGCAAACGATATGTTCAGACATGTGTTTTTGAATCTTAATCGGTGATATCTGAATGGTATATTATTAATTTATAGGGATTTTTCCTTTGACAGCCTTACGGACAATCGATATTATTGCCCGCCTATGATGGGCCGGTTACCTGATTTTATTGACCCGATTCGCCTGGCTAAACGAGGTGAATATCTGGTGGGGCAGATGGACTTGCGTGACATGGATCGCTTGCAGTCGATGCTGGTCTCCGGACAGGGCATGTTGGATGTTCAGCTGGCATTTGATGTAGACGATGCAGGTATACGCAATATTTGTGGTCAGATACAGACAGATGTCACGGTAACGTGCCAGCGATGCCTTAAACCGATGGATTATGTCCTTGAAGCAGAAGTGATGCTGGGCATCATCAAGCATCGTGATCAGGCAGACAAGTTGTCTGACTGTTATGAGCCCTTGCTTATTGAAACGGATGAAATTTCATTAAGAGACATCGTAGAAGATGAATTAATATTGGCCATGCCAGCAACACCAATGCATGACGAAGATGATTGTCAAAGTATTGATGCATATAAAAAGCATGATACAGATACGGCAGACAAAGCCGAACGTAAAAATCCTTTTGCGGTTTTGGAAAACTTAAAGCAAGAGTTGAAAGACAAAAAATAGGGAACTTCTGATCAATACATCGTTTCATGAGTTGATCAGAGGTTCCCTGAACGTCACGAATTAAAAGAGTGTCTGAATTAAAAGTACAGGAGCAAGATTATGGCAGTGCAACAAAACAAAAAGTCACCTTCAAGACGTGGAATGCGACGTTCCCACCAGAAACTGACGAACCCAACCTTTTCAATCGATTCTGAGTCGGGTGAAACACATTTGCGTCATCACGTTTCACCAAATGGTTTCTACCGGGGTCGTCAGGTTATAAAGACGACTGAAGAAGATACTGAATAAAAGATTTACCAGTTTAGTATTAAGAAACTTCTGAATTGGCGCTTGCAAAGTCATCAATGATTTGAGCAGCTTAAGAGTAAGTCAATCTTATCTTGAAAATAGAGTACGGGTTATCCCGTACTTTTATTTGCCTGACCAGATCTCCATCTTCCATGCAATCCAGCCAGGTTACCTATCCGTTATATGAGTGAAAAAATAATAATTGCACTTGACGCTATGGGAGGTGATTTCGGCCCCGGCGTAATCGTGCCTGCCGCCCTCGGTATGGTGAAAAATAACCAGAACCTGCACCTGATACTGGTGGGTGATCAGGATGTTATTGCAGAACAACTGCGCAATCACAATGCAGTAGAAGACGGCGAAAAAATTACTGTCAAACACACAACCCAGTGTGTAGCAATGGATGAACTTCCATCCCAGGCGTTACGTGGTAAAAAGGATTCTTCCATGCGTGTCGCAATTAACCTGGTTAAGGACGGTACGGCGAATGCTTGCGTGAGTGCGGGCAATACCGGCGCATTAATGGCGACCGCAAGATTTGTTTTAAAGACCTTGCCGGGTATCGACAGGCCCGCCATTATAACCACCTTGCCTGGCATAAAGGGGCATACCCATATGCTGGACCTGGGTGCAAATGTTGATTCGACTGCGGACCATTTATTTGAGTTTGCGGTAATGGGATCAGCATTGACCAGTGCGGTCGACAATATTGAAAAACCGACTGTCGGATTGCTTAATATCGGGGCCGAAGAAATCAAGGGGAACGAGCGCGTCAAAGAAGCTGCCAGGTTGTTATCGGGAAGTAAGCTGAATTACGTTGGTTTTGTAGAAGGCGATGATATCAATAAGGGTGAGGTAAATGTTATTGTTTGTGATGGCTTCATTGGTAATGTATCGCTAAAAACGACAGAAGGCGTTGCCAAGATGATATCTCACTACATGAAACAGGAATTCACCAAAAATATATTTACTAAAATAGCCGGTTTGATTGCCTTGCCTGTTCTGAAGGCATTTAAAGCAAAGATAGATCCGCGGCACTATAACGGCGCAAGTTTTGTTGGTTTGCAAGGTATCGTGGTCAAAAGCCATGGCGGTGCAGACGTTCTTGCATTTAAAACTGCAATTAATGAAGCTATATTGGAAGTCCGTAAAAATGTACCACAGCTCATAAGTAAACAGCTTGAATATTTTCTTACAGAAAGGCAGGCAGGATGATGAGTTCACATACCTATTCACGAATAACAGGTACAGGTGGTTACTTAC
The DNA here is from genome assembly GCA_030610155.1 of Gammaproteobacteria bacterium. GTDB lineage: Bacteria > Pseudomonadota > Gammaproteobacteria > SG8-11 > SG8-11 > JAADIM01. The sequence continues at coordinate 6,055 of JAUWSG010000013.1, read as the reverse complement.
CAGAGAAGGTGTTGAGTAATGCTGACCTGGAAAAAATGGTGGACACATCCGATGAGTGGATTACTGATAGAACAGGTATAAAGAAAAGACATATCGTTGTAGAGGGCGAAACCACTTGTGATCTCGCTGAAAAGGCTGCAAGGCTTGCGATTGAAGCAGCGGACATTGATATATCAACGATCGACATGATTATCGTTGCCACCACCACTCCGGACCGGGTTTTTCCAAGTACGGCCTGTTTACTCCAGGAGCGTCTGGGTATTCATGGCTGTCCTGCATTTGATATTCAGGCAGTCTGCACAGGTTTTATTTACGCGCTTTCTGTTGCTGACAAATTTATCAAGTCAGGCTCGAATAAACGCATCCTGGTTGTGGGTGCTGAAACCATGTCGCGTGTGACTGACTGGACTGACCGTTCTACATGTGTGCTGTTTGGCGATGGAGCCGGTGCCGTGATTCTGGAAGCGAGCGAAGAGGCGGGAATTCTGTCAACGCATATACATGCTGATGGTGAATACAAGGAATTGCTTACGGTGCATGCCGGCGTATCACACGGCTATGATAAAATAGTTGACGGCACCGCATATATGACGATGCAGGGTAATGAAGTCTTCAAGATGGCTGTTAACACGCTTGGCAGAATTGTGGATGAAACGCTTGAGCACAACAAAATGGAAAAATCGGATGTGGACTGGTTAGTACCGCATCAGGCAAATATACGCATCATCAATGCAACCGCAAGAAAATTAAAAATGCCGATGGATAAGGTGATTGTGACTGTCGATGAGCATGGAAACACATCAGCGGCATCTGTTCCCCTTGCGCTGAATGTTGCTGTGCGTGATGGACGTATTCAACGTGGCAGTACAGTATTACTTGAGGCCTTTGGTGGTGGATTCACCTGGGGCTCTGTATTAATGAAATTTTAATAATAGAAAATCTCTGATGAATTCAAAACTTGCATTTGTTTTTCCTGGCCAGGGTTCGCAATCTGTCGCGATGTTAAATGATCTGGCTGAGCATCACGCTATTGTTCGACAAACCTGTGACAGTGCCTCGGAAGTTTTAGGTTACGACCTTTGGGCGATTATCTCTGAAGGACCGGCTGAGGAACTGAATAAAACATATATTACCCAGCCAGCCATGCTTGCAGCAGGCGTGGCGATCTGGCGTCTCTGGAAATCGCTCGATGGGGACCTGCCAGGCATAATTGCCGGTCATAGCCTGGGTGAATACACTGCCCTGGTTTGTGCCGAGGCAATAAAATTTGAAGATGCCATTAAACTGGTTGAAACACGTGGTCGATATATGCAGGAGGCGGTACCGGAGGGTAGCGGTGCGATGGCTGCGATACTCGGTCTGGATGATGAAAAAGTAAAACAGGTTTGCGGGGATGCAGCAGAAGGGGAAGTAGTTTCTGCCGTTAACTTTAACTCGCCCGGGCAGGTTGTTATCGCGGGTAATACAGCCGCTGTTGAACGTGCAACGGTACTTGCCAAAGAAGCAGGCGCCAAACGTGCAATCATATTGCCTGTCAGTGTTCCTTCACATTGCTCATTAATGATGGCCGCCGCCGACAGGATGAAAGCATTATTGCAGGACATTGAAATCAGTAAACCCGTAATACCGGTCATTAATAATGTCGATGTCACTAACGAGACTTCAGCGCAGGGCATACGCTCAGCGCTGGTGAAACAGTTGTACAACCCTGTAAGATGGGTTGAAACGGTGCAAAAAATGGTAGATGGTGACGTGGAACACATCGTCGAATGTGGTCCCGGCAAAGTATTGATGGGCCTGAACAAACGCATTTCGAAGCAGGTGAATCACTATTGTGTATTTGACACTGTCTCATTGGAAAAAACGCTGGCGTCATTTACCAGTTCAAAATAAAAGTGCATAGATAAAAGGATACGGATATGCAATTGGATAATGAAGTTGCCCTGATTACAGGCGCAAGTCGTGGAATTGGCCAGTCAATATTGTTGGAGCTGGGTAAACAAGGTGCGACCGTCATTGGTACTGCAACCTCCGAGGCCGGCGCTGAAAAGATTTCTGCGTTTATAAATGAAAACGGGTTCAAGGGTTGTGGCCTGATGCTGAACGTCACGGATCAGAGCAGTGTCGACGGTGTTATCAAAACAATCGAAAAAGATTTTTCTGCGCCAGGAATATTGGTTAATAACGCCGGGATTACGCGTGATAATCTGCTCATGCGTATGAAAGAAGAAGAATGGAATGATATTATCGATACAAACCTCACCTCGGTTTTTCGATTATCAAAAGCATGTTTACGTAGCATGATGAAGGCAAGAAAGGGACGTATTATCAGTATTGCTTCCGTTGTGGGTGTGTCAGGAAATGCGGGCCAATCGAATTACGCGGCAGCAAAAGCGGGTTTAATCGGTTTTACAAAATCATTGGCGAGGGAGGTAGGCTCCAGGGGTATTACCGCTAATGTTGTTGCGCCGGGTTTTATCGATACGGACATGACACGATCACTGGCTGATGAGCACAAGGAGGGTTTGCTCAAGCAGATACCGTTAAATCGACTGGGTCAGCCTGAAGAAATCGCAGCGGCTGTTGCATTTTTAGCCTCCCCTCAGGCCGCCTATATAACCGGTACCACACTACACGTGAATGGTGGAATGTATATGAATTAGAGGTGATTAGTTATATAATACAAAGATATACGGTATATATATAATGTGTTGTATGATTAATGCCTTAATTGCTTTTAAAGTTTATTTGGCTATAAAAGTTGTAACTTACACGTCTAATCTTTTAGAATACGACCGCAGTCAATAACTGCGTTTATCATACGTTGGGAGGATAAAATTAATATGAGCACAGTCGACGAACGAGTCACTAAAATAGTGATGGAACAGCTAGGTGTGAAACAGGAAGAGATTACAAATGAATCTTCTTTTGTGGACGATCTTGGCGCCGACTCTCTTGATACTGTGGAGCTTGTTATGGCTCTTGAAGAAGAATTTGAAACTGAAATTCCAGACGAAGAAGCAGAGAAGATTACCACTGTTCAGCTTGCGATTGATTACATTAATAAAAATGTAAGTGTTGCGTAAGTAAGGAGCTGAACACAGTTCGCAGGCCGCTATACCGTATTACTGCGGGAGCGGCCTTTTCCTTTTAGTCAGTATAATACCTGGCTGTTTTACTGAATCTGATGAGTTCATTCACGTAGGAGGAGACTTGTCTAAACGTCGTGTAGTAATCACCGGCCTTGGTATGGTGTCACCAGTGGGGCTTGATGTTAAGTCATCCTGGGACAATATATTAGCAGGCAAAAGCGGCATCGCTGCTTTGGAACATTTCGATGTCAGCACCTTTTCGACACGCTTCGGTGGGTCAGTCTGGAATTTTGATATCACTAAATATATTTCTGCTAAAGAAGCCAGAAAAATGGACCCGTTTATCCATTATGGCGTGGCTGCAGCTAAAGACGCTATCGAAGATTCCGGTTTGGAAGTGACTGACGAAAATGCTGAAAGCATTGGTGTGGCAATAGGGTCGGGTATCGGTGGATTGACTGGAATAGAAAAAGGCTACGATGCTTTCCTCAAAAGTGGTCCGAGGAAAATATCGCCGTTTTTTGTGCCCAGTAATATCATCAACATGATTTCCGGAAACGTTTCGATACAGCATGGTATGAAAGGCCCCAACCTTGCGTTGGTTTCAGCTTGTGCAACGGCCACGCATAGCATTGGTGAAGCTGCCCGTATAATTGAATATGGTGACGCAGATGTCATGGTGGCTGGCGGTGCCGAAATGGCAACATCACCCAGTGGACTGGGTGGATTCTGTGCTGCTCGCGCCTTGTCAAAACGTAATGATAGTCCTGCGACCGCAAGCCGGCCCTGGGACAAGGACAGGGATGGCTTTGTATTAAGTGATGGTGCGGGTGTTGTTGTGCTCGAAGAACTGGAATTTGCCAAGCGGCGTGGCGCGAAAATTTATGCCGAGGTAACTGGATACGGCATGAGTGGCGATGCCTATCATATGACGTCACCTTCAAAAAACGGTGATGGTGCTAAACGTTGTATGAATAATGCGATGAGAAATGCGAAAATTAATCCTCAAGACGTTGATTATATCAATGCCCATGGCACTTCAACTCCGGCGGGTGACCTGGCTGAAACAGCCGCAACAAAAGCAAGCTTTGGTGATCATGCGTATAAGGTTGCCGTGAGTTCCACAAAGTCAATGACTGGACATTTGTTGGGAGCAGCAGGTGGTATTGAAGCTATTTTCTGTGCATTGGCCATTCGGGACCAGGTTGCACCTCCTACCATCAACCTGGACAACCAGGACCCGGAATGCGATCTGGATTATGTGCCACACACTGCCCGTGAAATGAAAATAGACACCGTCATGTCAAATTCATTTGGTTTTGGTGGTACCAATGCAACGCTGATTATAAAGAAATATAGTTGATTACTGTTAATGTCGGGTTTGCAGAAATGAGCGTTATAAACACTGCCGCTGGGTGGAAACCTGCTCAGCTGCCGGTAGATGATAAGCGTCTTTCAGACAGGTCTGGCCAGGGCCATTCAATTCTTGCACGTGAAATCTGCTACGCATGATTCTGCTGAAAATGAAGCACGAGCACAGGGTGTTTGTGTTCGTCACGTAGATCGTTATCACGACCTGTTACCACTTCATAAACTAAACCCGGAGCGCTACCCTCATTTGCTTGAAAGTGTTGCCCACGGCACTGCTCAGGCCAGGTTTGATGTTCTGTTTGCTTTTCCCGGAGACACGCTGGAACTGGCTGCTGATTTTTCAATAACGCTGAACAATACGCTAGTGAACCAGCCAGATGTACTTGATGTGTTTGATGAGATCTGGGCAAAAACAATTAAAAAATGTTCTGCAGATATTCCATTCACCGGTGGTTGGTTTGTTTTTCTGGCCTATGAGTTGGCCGCTCTGATTGAACCAACTGTAAAGCTGGGAAAAAATCGGCACAACAGTCCTGCCGCTATATTCACTCGTATGCCTGCTGCCATTATTCGTGATCATCAATTAAAAAAACTTGTGCTGGTTGCAGAAGAAAATCAGGAAGATCTGCTGGAGATCATGTCTGAAGATTTACAGCAAGTGTCCCTGGTGTCTGGCACAGATGATAAAAAAATTCTACAAGACATAGACGAAGAAAACCCCGGTGAATATCTTGAGTCAGTGGAGAAAGTTAAAAGATATATTAATGACGGTGATGTTTTTCAGGTGAACTTGTCCCGCTTATGGCAGGGCCGTGTTGCAAAAGGAATTAACGGAGCTGATATTTATCAACGTCTGAGGCAACATAACCCCGCGCCCTTTGCTGGTCTTGCAACATTTTCCGGTCTGCATGTTATTAGTTCTTCGCCGGAACGACTGGTGAAAGTCGAAAACCAGCATATTGAAACACGTCCAATTGCCGGCACACGCCCACGTGGTGTAAATCAGTCCAGCGACAATACTCTGGCTAAAGAGCTGATGGGTGATCCCAAAGAACGAGCAGAACATGTCATGCTTATCGATCTGGAACGTAATGATCTGGGACGGGTTTGTAAACCGGGAAGTGTAAAAGTAGATGAATTAATGGTGCTGGAATCTTACTCGCATGTGCACCATATCGTTTCGAATGTATGTGGTCATTTGCGTAAAAATGTGACGCCGGGACAAGTGATTCGCGCTGTATTTCCTGGTGGCACGATTACCGGCTGTCCAAAAGTCAGGTGCATGCAAATTCTTGCAGAATTGGAACAATCCACGCGCGGACCTTATACTGGTGCGATGGGTTATATCAATCTGGATGGTGGGATGGATCTGAATATTCTGATCAGAACGATGGTCTTAACAGGGGACCAGCTTGAACTGCGGGCCGGGGGCGGCATTGTTGCCGATTCTGTACCGGACAGGGAGTTGAATGAAACACGTGCAAAAGCGCGAGGTTTACTGTTGGCTCTCGGAATAGATGATTTATGAACACCACTGATGTGCTGATCAATGGGTTAAAAACAAACCAGATAGAAAGTAATGACCGGGGACT